>JBGVTF010000293.1:0-4632 GCA_041862415.1 Anaerolineae bacterium
GCACAGATTGAATTAGCATATGCGTGGTGGAAAAAGTTCCCTCACGCCAAACTCATCATGTCCACGGGAGACAATCAAGGATTGGGAATTGCCAACTCTACGGTAATGGCTGAATATGCTATGAGACTAGGTGTCCCCCGCGAGAACGTTATCGAAGAAGATCGGTCACGGAATACTTATGAGAATCTGCTCTATTCGATGGAAATCATCGAGAAAGAACGCTTGAAGCAACCAACATTGGTTACCCTGGATCTCTACACCAGACGTGCTGTAGCTACGGCGAGAAAATTGGGCTGGAAAGACTTCTATTGGCTCTCTGTATTTTCAGAGGGTCAGCCTGCTTACGGATACAAATGGCTGCAGACATACTCTCGCTTCACAATCTTCTGCTATGAGAGAGCAGCAATGGTTTACAGTAAGATTGTGGGGTGGGCATAACACATTGCGCTTCTTTCACAAACGTGCTGATCAAAGCTCCTCCTGGCCAGGCTGATCGCCGCCTCGACGTCGGCCCGGCTGGGCGATAGGTGGACTGGTCGCGGCTTATCCGCCGCGCCGCTAGGCCGCTGCTGAACAGGGTTTGGTGTTGTGATGAGAAAATGGCTTGGACTTGTGATCTTTGGACTGGGCTCGCTTCTGTTCGCGTGCAGGGCTGAGGGAAGATCTTCTGCCACCACACCTTCTGCTGAAGCGATTATGGCAACCGTGACGAGTTCTCCTGAAACGGCGACCGAAACCTTCACGCCGACGCCCTCTACGACTCCAACTCGGTTGGCTACAGCTACCCCGACTGTGGTTCCAACGGCGACGTCTGCGCCGCCAGTGACGCCCATAGTGAGAGTTGAAGGGGTGGTGGCTGATGGTACGTGCGTGGGGCTTGATGATACCGTCACCGTCCCGGACGAGGTGTTTAGACAGCCTGATTTTGAGGCCGAGATCGAGGTATACTTGAACGCTGGGGGGGCGATCAGCAGTCTTCCAGGCGCATTGGCTTCGACGGACGTTGATCGAGCGATCCGGATACAGATGGTCAGCCAGGATGTCACCGGAAGTGGGGTGCCTGATCTATTCATTGGGGTGACGTTGCCGTATGGAGGTGGGGATGGGGAGACGCACCTGCTATTTTTCACTTGCGTGGGGGGGCAATACGAGGGGGAAGTGATGTTCCGACGGGCGGGTGCCGGGAGCCGAGCGGAGGGGTTGTATGAAGGAGGAGGGGTGGCGGTTGAGGCGGTGAGGGATATGAATGGGAACGGGCGAACGGAGGTGTTCTTCTCGGTGAACTGGCCGGGGTATGGGGAGCACTTCCTATTGGAGTGGGGAGGCAGGCAGTTCGTCAGCTTGATTGAGTACCGAGGTATGCTAGGTGAGAGCCGGAATTGGATCGAGACACATGGGGAAGAGGTTGGGATCGTTGACGTGGATGGGGATGGGGTGTATGAGGTAGTGGTGGGCGAGCAGGGGGACGGCGAAGAGGGGAGGCGGACCATCTGGCGGTGGGATGGAGAGCGGTACAGTCTTGACTCGGGATGAGGGAGCTTTGCCTGGAGCGCAGCGGCCATGTAGTTGGGCAGCCTGACGCTGCAGGTGTTGGCGATAACTGCTTGAAGGAGGGCAAACGCTGTGAACCACCAGAAAAAGGGGGGCAAGTCAGTGGAGACAACGACTCTGGTTCTAGGGTGTATCGCGATGGCCATGCTTGCGGTGGCGTTCTGGCGCGGGCGTGACCTGCCAGCCGTTGGATTGATGGCGGCCGGGCGAACGCTGTGGCGCAACCTGCCGATGCTCTTGCTGAGCTTTCTGATAGCGGGGTTGGCTCAGGTGCTCATTCCCAGAGATGTGATCAGCCGCTGGTTGGGTAGCGAAGCAGGCATCAAAGGAATTCTGATCGGTTGTGTGGTAGGAGGGTTAGTGCCTGGGGCACCGTACGCTGTGTTTCCCCTGGTGGCGGCGCTGTACCGGGCTGGGGCGGGCATGGGGGCAGTGGTGGGGTTTGTGAGTGCCTGGTCGTTGTGGTCGGTGACGCGCTTGCCGGTGGAGATGGCGCTGATAGATCCAAAGCCAGCGATTGTTCGATATATAGTGACGTTTGTTGTGCCGCCGGTTGCTGGGTTGTTGGCAGAAGGTATTGCGCGGTTCTATTGAGGCCGCCTAGTCATGGTAAGCGGAGCCATGGCTGACTCTGCCCCCACACCTGGCAAAGGAAAATCTGATGACTACAAGCTGGGAGAATCGTCATTTGACTGCTCAGCCGTAGACGAGGGATAGGAAATGATCGGTCGGAGAAGGTTCTGTCTAGTTGCGATTGTCATGCTGAACCTGGTCGGGTGTGCTGGCTTATCGCCTACCGCTACACCTATCCTAACCGATACCCCCTTGCCAACAGAAACGCCCACACCGTCTGGTTTAGCCACACCGACAGCGATGGCAACCAACACGCCGCGTGTAGCGCCTATACCGACAGCGATGGCAACCAGCACATCGACTGTAGCGCCTACACCTACCAACACTGCTACACCAACAAACACACCCACGCCGGAGAGTGTCAGCGCGGACTACCGGCTGGCCTTTGGTATCGATTACACGCACCCAGAGCAGTACCTGGCGCAAGGGGAACAAACTCAAATCTCCGACCCCTCCGTGCTGGATTTGCTGCGTGCCGAAGAGCAGAGCTTGGCCCATCTGGGGGACATCTATCGCTGGCTAAAGAGCGAATTCACTGCATACTCGGCTGGCGGCAGGACCATCGGTGTGGCTACGGTAGATCAACTGCTAGCGGAGCGTCGTCTGGGTGGCTGCCACGACCACGCGCTGGTCTACGCCGCTGTAGTTCGTGAGTTGGGCTACCCGGCCCTCATGATCCGCACCGACAGTATCGCCTGGGTCGAGCAGTTCCAGGCCGGCGAGAAAGGCCCCCACGTCGGCCACGTCTTCGTGGAGGTGTACTGGGACGGCAAGTGGGGGCTTATTGATCCCACCAATGGCTGGTATGTGGAGGACCGCTACGACCCGGTAGATCCGGTCATCCCGCTCACAGGGCCTATCGCCGGTTCAAGCGATGAAATCTACGGCTTTTACGTCGAACGCAAGGGCATCGACACCTGGGCCTTTGGCATCCACAGTCCAGCCGAATCGACTCAGGCGATGGACGACTTTGCCCGCCAACTCAATCTGGAGATCATCGTGTATCCTGAGTACACGTTCCAACGCTTTGCAAGGTGATTAAACATGCTAGAGCAGACTGGGGATGGCTTCTAGCCAGCCGGAAGAGTCGAATGCACAGTATGAGCGGGTTGGACAGGCCCTCCCCCCGCCGCCACCGGCTTGCCGCTGGCCAAGCAGGGCGACGTGGGCAAACGTAACAGGTTGTTATCATAGCGCTAGGCCAGAGATGGTGTCAGTCCGCCAAGCCGTAAAGGTATTGTCATCTCCGTGTACAGGTGAATGGAGCCCACGTCTTTGTCATACAAGGCAGGCAGCGGAGATTGCACCGAGGGGGTTAAACGTGTTCTCTAAAGACAATTCATCGCTAGACTTGGAATTTCAACCGCTTACTGAGGATCGCTGGTCTGACTTTGAGGAATTGTTCGGTGATCATGGCGCTTATGGAGGTTGTTGGTGTATGTGGTGGAGGTCGACCCGCCGCGAGTTTGAAGAACGGCAGGGAGAAGGAAACCGCCGGGCAATGAAGGCGATTGTAGAATCGGGAGAGGTTCCGGGCATCCTGGCCTATTTGGAGGGAAAGCCCGTGGGCTGGTGCTCCGTGGCGCCACGAGAGAGGTATGGATCGTTGGAACGCTCGCCTGTGCTCAAGAGATTGGACGATACACCAGTCTGGGCGATTGTGTGTTTCTTTGTGGCGAAAGGCTACCGAGAGCGCGGGCTCGCCGAAGCGCTCATTCGAGGTGCAATAGAGTACGTAAGGAGCCAGGGTGGGAAGGTAATAGAGGCTTACCCAACGCGGCCAAGGAGGAAGCGGCTGGCTCCTGTTTCGAGCTATATGGGGATACCTGCGATGTTTGAGAGAGCCGGATTTGTGGAGTGCGCACGGCCTTCGGAAAGCAAGGTTATCATGCGCTATGTGATTGAATGATCCCCTGGTAGAATGTGATCGCTGCAAAGGGCAGACTCCGACTTGCTGAAAGAAGGATGCCGTAGGGATCCTGGGCCGCCACTTATACTCGGCGGATCGCCCACCCACCACCGCCACCGGCTTGCCGCTGGCCAGGCAGGGCGACGTGGGGCAAGTCCTAACGGCCATGATCATAACGCCAAAGAGACTGCAAACGGGGTAGGGTGTCGAGCCTGTTGGCCATTCATGATTATACCAGGTGGCGCACACCGAATCCGACCCATTTTGACATTAACGGGGGATCACATGTTTCACGAAGACGGCACTTTCAACTTTCATGAGGAGATTATGGCCTTGGCCGAAGAATTCTGCCAGGAATGGGTGCAGCGTCGAGGGCCATTCAAGAGCAGGCTGGAGGGCGCGCTTATTCTAAATTTCGCACTTTGCACCATCAAGCATGACCTGGAGCAACTGCTCGATCAACTGGACGCCATCACTGTAGACCTGAAGGCGTTTGTGCCGGACTTCTATCGTCAGGTTTGCTCCCTCGAGCTTGCACC
>JBGVTF010000294.1:0-7722 GCA_041862415.1 Anaerolineae bacterium
GACCGACATTGGCATCGAGCCCAAGGCCGTGCCGGTGGCGACCTTCCAGCGCATCACCGGTATCGCTGACGTGGCCCTGGCCGGGCGTTATCTGGAGACCGCCTGGCAGGCCGTCGAGTATGTGGCCACCACCTACCCGGACCGGGTCTTCCTGGGAGTGGGCATGCCCTATAACCGGGAGTTGGTCAGTCTGGACGAAGTGGGGGAGTTCGGGCGGCGGCTGGCGAGCATTGGCCCTGAGGTGCAACTCTGCGTGTTGGACTATTTCCCCACCTTTCGCCGACGGGAACTGCGCCGTCCCCATCCGTCGGAGATGCTCAATGTGAAGCGGGTATTGGAAGGGGCGGGGTTGCGCACGGTGGTGGTGCAGACCGCGATTGGGCACTTGGGACCACGATGAGGTGTCTGCTGTGAGCGAGGATATCGGCTATCTCAAAGAGGGCTTCCAGCCCTACGACAAACCGGTCACTAGCCGGGACTTGTCTCTGGACAATTGCCGATGTAAAAAAGCAGGCTGGGGGACTAGGATTCGAACCTAGACTAGCTGATCCAGAGTCAGCCGTCCTGCCGTTTAGACGATCCCCCAGCGAGTGCCCAAACCCTTTGTTTGAGAGTCTCGAATTTCCGCCGAAAGGCGGATTTTTCTTTTTCCGCCCATATTCTACCACACCTCATCGCTTTTGGCAAGGGAAGGCGCTCCGTGAGGTGAAACCCTCCACGTTCAGTATGATTGAGCGGCTCGGTTCACATCATACAACAAAGGGTCAACTCATCTATACCGCCTGCTTCCGCAACCAGTTGATGCCGCTGGCTGCCCCGTTGCGCAGGAATTTGATGTCCGTGGAATAGCACAAGAGTTGCATCCCCCGCCGTTGCCACTCGGCCAGCCACTCCAGGTTGGAGATGTGAATCCCACAGGGGATGTGCCGGGCCAGGCAAGCCTCCAGGACGTGCTGGATAGGCTCTTCCAGAGCACCGAGCAGGTCGTCACTGCGTATACCCAGGCTCAGGGCCAGGTCGTTCGGCCCGATGACCACCGCGCCGACCCCAGGCACACTCAAGAGCTCCTCGATGCCCTCTACTGCCCGTCGCCGCTCAATCTGGAGGATGATCAGATTCTCCTGGTTGGCCTGCTCAGAGAACTCCCACAGTTCCTGGGAGGCAAAGTCGTTGTGCCCTTTATTCACGGAACCCCCGCGCCTGCCCAGGGGTGGATACGTGGTGCACTCGATGATGTGCTCGACCTGGGTCTTTGTCTCCACGCGGGGGATCAGGATGCCCTGGGCTCCGGCGTCGAGGGGGCGGCACATCAGGTGATACTCGGCATCTGGCACTCGCACCAGGGGCGTCACGCCTGCCAGACGGGTGACCCTGACCATGTCGGCTATGGTCTCCAGGTTGAAGGGGCCGTGTTCCATATCGAAGAAGAGGAAATCACAGCCAGCCAGGGCCATGATCTGCCCGATGGAGGAAGAGCGCACATCCTGGATCATCGTTCCATAGGCAGGTTTCCCCTGGTTCAGCAACTCCCGCAGAGTGTTAGGTCTCATGGCAAAGCCTCCTTAGAGGGAATTTGGGAAACACAGGGCAAGGTGAAGCATATTGAGGAGACGACTACTTGACAACCATTATCACATTATTATCTTTACAAGTCAAGTCTGCTGAGTGCCATCAAAAAGTCCATCCCTTGAAAAGCAGGCCGAGAAGTGTTATAATATAAGAGCAATGTTAAAGAAACTCTTCACGTCTGTCGCCCTTGGCTCTATAGAGCTTGCCAACCGTATTGTGATGCCCGCTGTCCATTTGAACTACACACCCGAAGGCTTTGTCACCGATAGGCTCATTCACTTCTACGTCGAAAGGGCCGCCGGTGGGGTAGGACTGATCATCGTCGGCGGCTGCCCGGTGGACGAATACGCTGGGGCAGGCTTCATGCTCGGCCTCAGCATGGAGATTTGAATCCTATGGCGAACCCTCTGTTCGCCGAAAACGTTAGGCGCCATTTGCTGACAGTCTGGAGGGGAGGGAAGCGATGAAAGCACGATTGTTCACCGCGTTCGTTGTTGTCTTGGGCCTGGTCCTGCTCGTGCCAGGTGGGGCGCAGCCCTTGGCAGCCCAGGCGCAACTGGGGGCTCCAGCGGCACCACCCCTCGCCCCTGACCACGCCCGCGTGTCTGCCGCGCTCCGCAGCGCGCCGCTGATGTTCATCGAGAATGTGGGTCAGTTCCACGAACGTGCCCGTTTCCAGGTGTACGGTGACAATGCCACCCTTTACCTGGCTGACGATGGGCTGTGGGTGACGGTGGCGGAGGGCCTCAACCTCAAGCTGAGTTTCGTCGGTGCCAACCCTCACCCACGCCTGGAACCCTTCAACCGCCTGGACACCCACGTCTCCTACTTTGTTGGCAGCGATCCGGCCAACTGGCGCGCTGACGTGCCTGTCTGGGGCGGCCTGCGCTACGTGGACCTCTACCCCGGCATGGACCTGGAAGTGACGGGCGACGGGGGGCGCTGGGCCTGGCAGCTTGCCTGCAGGTCAAATTGCCAATTTGATCTGCAAAAAGTCGCCCTGCGCGTGGAGGGGGTGGAGGCCCTGGGCTTGGACGGTGATGCCTTGCACCTCACCACCGCCTTGGGCGAATACACATTGCCGCTGCTCCAGGTAGTCGGCGTTGCTGACGCCAATCTGGTCAGCCCGACCATCACAGGCGATCAGGTAGCATGGCCGTTCGCTTCCCCAATCCCCAATCCGCAACCTGCCGTCGCCAATCTGCAGTCGGATGCTTCCGACCTGCTTTATAGCACCTTCCTGGGCGGCAGTGGTGATGACTGGAGTGGGGATATCGCCGTGGATGGGGCCGGTAGCGCCTACGTGACGGGCGTGACCTTGTCCTATGAATTCCCCACTACGGTGGGGGCCTTCGACACGAGCCTTGATGGCCCCCCAGACGTCTTCGTGGTCAAACTGAACGCAGCCGGCACGGGGCTGGCTTATGCCACCTTCCTGGGGGGGAGCAACAGGGACGGGGGCCATGCCATCGCCCTGGACGGGGCGGGCAGCGTCTACGTGACGGGCTACACTTTCTCCTCGGACTTTCCTACCACCGCGGGAGCCTTCGACACGAGCTACAACGGCTACGGCGACGCCTTCGTGGTCAAACTGAACGCCGCTGGCACGGGGCTGGCCTACGCCACTTTCCTGGGCGGGGGGAGCGATTATGACGAGGGCTATGCCATCGCTCTGGACGAGGCAGGCAGTGTCTACGTGGCAGGCTACACCAGATCCCCCGACTTTCCGACCACGGCGGGGGCCTTCGACACCAGCCATAACGGTAGCATGGATACCTTCGTGGTCAAAGTGAACGCCGCCGACATGGGGCTGGCCTACGCCACCCTCCTGGGCGGCAGCGGTGATGAGTGGAGTGGGGATATCGCCGTGGACGGGGCGGGTAGCGCCTACGTTGCGGGTGGGACCTTTTCCTCCGACTTTCCCACCACGGCAGGGGCCTTCGACCCCAGCTATAACGTCAGCGATGCCTTCGTGGTCAAAGTGAACGCTGACGGCACGGGGCTGGCCTACGCCACCTTCCTGGGGGGGAGCGACCATTGGGACTATGGCACTGGCATCGCTGTGGACGGGGTGGGCAACGCCTACGTGACGGGCCACACCCAGGCCTCCGACTTTCCCACTACGGCGGGGGCCTTCGACACCAGCTATAACGGCTCCGATGCCTCCGGCGCGGATGCCTTCGTGGTCAAAGTGAACGCTGGCGGCACGGGGCTGGCCTATGCCACTTTCTTGGGAGGGACCGATTGGGACTATGGCGATGGCATCGGCGTGGATGGGGCAGGTAGCGCCTACGTGACGGGCCGGACCTACTCCTCCGACTTTCCCACCACAGCGGGGGCCTCCGACACCAGCCTTGGCGGCGACCGGGACGCCTTTGTGGTCAAAGTGAACGCTGACGGCACGGGACTGGCCTACGCTACCTTCCTGGGGGGGAGCGATTATGACGGAGGCAACGCTATCACCGCGGACGGGGCGGGCAGCGCCTACGTGGCGGGCATCACCCTTTCCTCCGACTTTCCCACCACAGCGGGGGCTTTCGACACCAGCTATGACCGCCATTGGGACGCATTCGTGGCAAAGATTGGCCCTGGTGAGGTGACGCCCACGCCGACACCCACACCGGGTCCCCCTCCAGCTCTAGTCAACGGCGGCTTTGAAGAAGGGTTCTATCTCTTGAATGGACAGAGCATCGCCAACGGCTGGGCCGCCTATACCGTCTCGGGGCAGCCGACCTTTGCCGGGGAGCGGTTCACCGTCCACAGTGGCAAATGGGCCTACAAGATCTCCGGTTACGCACCCTTCACCGCCGGCCTGGCCCAGATGGTACAGGTGCAGCCAGGCACGACCTACCGGGTCACGGCCTATTATCAGTTGTATCCGCCTGGGGATGGACAGGCTCTTCTGGGTGTTCAGGATGGGACGTCCGCGGCCCAATGGGTTGGAGGCGGTTGGCCGGGCGTCTGGCAATCTTTGTCTCAGGAGATCACCGTCACTTCAGACCGACTGATCGTCACCGTGCAGGGGCGCAATGGGCCTGACCCTAATACCAACGTCTACTTCGACGACGTGACCGTGGTGGCAGTCGGCTCGCCGTGAGCGACCGGTGCTGGAGAAGTTCATTTCGCACCATTCGGCGTACCAGCGGAGGTTTTCCTGGTCGAGCGCATTACCTATCACACTCCTCAGTTTCTGGTCGTGCATCATACGGCAACCCCCAACCACTGGCCTTCTCAGTCGGGCGTTCGGGCGATTTGGCGCTATCATGCTCGCACCCAGGGCTGGGGCGATTGACTGGACAGGATGGAGGTGGTATAATGGGAGCAGGAGGTGGGGGCAAGATGAGGACAAAAGAGGTCACCCTCGCCATCCCGGAATAAACGAAGCCGACCCCAAGAATGGCCCAGAGACATGAAAGCTTTGACTCGAAAGTCAGCGGCTACTACCGTACTAGCTGGCGTGGCCGGAATGAGCGTTTTGCTCTACCTGTTTGCGTTTGTGTATCCCTACAACATATTCGAGCTATACCCCTATCCCCGGCTGGCCGTATACCGCTTTGCACAAGACAACCCCATGGTGATTTGGTGGCTGGCCTTAGCTTTTGTGATCCAGAGCGGGCTGTATTGGCTGGGCTGGCGCGCCGCTCAACGGGCCAGCGGCAGAACAGCGTGGCTCATCGTGGTGGCAGGCGCATTGGCCTCCGGTTTCGTGTTGTTGTTTATTTATCCCTTCGATGCGGCCGATATTTTCGACAGCATCATGCATGGCCGTATCAGGAGCGTCTATGGCGCTAACCCCTTTCGCGATGTAGCTGAACAGTTCCCCGATGATCCCTTCTATCCCTACGCGGCCTGGCGGGGCGCGTCTTCGGCTTGGGGGCCGGCCTGGGAAATGCTAGCCGCAGGAGTGTCCTGGCTGGCGGGGGACGGTATTATCGCTAACGTGCTGGCCTTCAAGTTGTTGGTGGGAGCCTTCATGACGGCCAGCGTTGGTCTGGTGGCTGTTATCCTGCGGCACAGCGCGCCTGAACGCGCGCTGGCTGGAGTAACGCTGCTGGCCTGGAATCCGGTCGTCCTGTACGTGACACTGGGCAACGGTCACAACGATATCACCATTGTTTTCTGTATGCTGGCTGCGGTTTGGGCCTTGATTCATCATCGCTATACACTGACCGTACTGGCTCTGGTCATTGGTGCGCTGTTCAAGTTTATCCCGGTGCTGCTGCTTCCGGCCGCCGGTCTCATTGCGCTACGCAACTTGCCCAACCTTCGCGCTCGACTGCATTTCTTGGTCGTGACAACCCTATCCACCCTGGCAGTTATAACGCTGGCCTATGGGCCTTTCTGGTACGGGATCGAGACATTGGATATTGGCTGGCGTATCCGGCTTTTCACTGCGTCCCTGCCCGCTTTCTTCTATACATGGCTCCAGCCAACGTTAGGCCAAGAGCAGGCCGCTTCCCTCGTTAGCCTCACGGCGACCAGCCTGACCATTCTGTTTGTCCTTTGGCAGAGCTGGCGCACCTGGCGCGACCCTTCCTGGCTCAGCTTCAGCCGGGTGACGGTCAACATTCTGCTGTTCTACCTGCTGTTGACCTGCTCCTGGTTTCAACAGTGGTATGCTGTGTGGCCACTGGGCATGGTTGCTCTGTTGTCCCCAGGACCAGCCGTCTACCTGGCCATGATCCTTGGCGGTTACACCGTGCTGTCCAAACACATCATTTTCGGATCATTGTTCTGGCGGATTCACCCGTTGCCCAGAGCCTGGCGCGAGATTTGGTTTGGTCCCACCGTGTTGGGCCTGCCGTGGCTCTATGCCTTTTTTTCATTACTGGACACTTTTTCACGGAGGGTCATCGGCTCAGGACCGCATCCTGAAAGTGGGATGGGTGGGAACAGTGTGATTGAGAAAACACTCCAGCAAATCGAGATCGAGTCGAACTAGGCTCAGATCACATACGGCCGCCCTACAGCAAATAGTTTTGCTCTGTTTCTCCACTGACTCTGATACCACATGAGAGGATTCAATGAAAGACCTGATGAAGAAGATGCAGCGGTTGGCCGCTTCTGTTATGGCCCCTGACGGGAAAGAAAAACGGCTCCTTGCGCTCTACGCGGTGCGGCAACTGGCCCACGAGTGGGGCCTTTCGGTGCGCGAAGTCGAAATTCGGGCCTTGAAGGCCTGTATTCTGCCCGCCCGTTACGAGCGCAACCAGGGCACGGTCGGATGGGAAGGACAGGTCAAACTGTTGGAATCCACGGTAGCCATCGTTGGCTGCGGGGGCCTGGGGGGGTGGGTCATCGAAGGGTTGGCCCGGATGGGTGTCGGCCATCTGGTTATCATTGATGGCGACGCCTTCGGGGAAAGTAACCTCAACCGTCAAGCCCTGTGCACCGAGACCAATCTGGGTCAACTCAAGGCCGAGGCGGCACGGGAGCGGGTAGCCAGGGTCAATTCGGCCACTGTGGTCACCGTTCACCCGGTGATGGCCGACGAGGAAAGCATGAGGGAGATGTTGGCTGGAGCCGACGTGGTGGTGGATGCTCTGGATACCCTTCCCACGCGCCTCGTCCTGCAGAAGGTAGCCCAAAGCCTGGGTATACCCGTCGTTCACGGGGCCATCGGGGGTTACATCGGACAGGTGATGACCGTTTTCCCCGGCGACGGGGGGCTCTACGCCCTCTATGGACGAGGTGATGTCCCTGAGCGGGGGATTGAGGCTCAGTTAGGCAACCCGGCCGCCACGCCCATGATGGTCGCTGCCTGGCAAATCCAGGAGGTCATCAAGATTCTGCTGGGTGCCGGCGAGCTCCTGCGCGATCGTATGCTTTTCATGGACGCCGAATCGGGAGTGGCCGAGGTTTTAGAGCTTGGGGGATAGCCAATCTACCACTGTTGCGGAAGCAATTGGGATAACGCAAACCAGACCTGACAGGTTCTTCCTAAACCTGGTCAGGTCTTTTGTCAGCTATTCTGGGAGTGACACCTCAACCCCGAGCGTTTCGCCCTCAGCGTCAGGCAGATAAAACGACTCACTTGCGGCCAGCAGCTTCTCTCCGCTGGTACTCTGGTAGACCAGCCAGCGGAACGGTCCCTTGCCGAAGAGGCCCGGACCCAGCCACCACATCTTTTGATCGCCCTCGTCGAGGGTGCCC
>JBGVTF010000295.1:0-12060 GCA_041862415.1 Anaerolineae bacterium
TTCTGGTACGACCGGGCCTTCTTCCTGGCCAGGCTACACGAGCACGTCTACATGGAGATCACTGGCCTGCCTCCGCAAAAGCTGCTGGTCTACTTTCCCGAGTTAGAGAAGCTGGCCGATAAAGTCATCTTTGGCTCTGACTGGCCGGCCGTGACCGACATCGCAGCTAACATCGCCGCCATCCGCCGCCTGCCTCTCGCTGAGGAGACCAAGGACAAGATCCTGGGCGGCAACGCAGCGCGCTTGTTGGGGTTGTCTTGAAAGCAAGACAAAAGGAATCTGACGGATGACTGACTGGCTGAGCCCTTCGACCCCTCGACAAGCTCGGGACGACGCAAGCTCAGGACTGGCTCACGACGTAGCCGGATACGCTGTCGGCCATCGAGGACAGGGCAGAGGAACTCTGTAAACTGACGTGGGAATTGGAGCGATGAGCTTTTCACCGAGGAGAAGCAGGGGCGGAAAGGAGAAATATGGAAGAAGAACTCTTCGGCATCTGGGATGGTCAATGCCAGGCCTGCGAGATGTGGGGGCGGGTAAATGACTTGATGCTATGTGAAGAATGTGACGCCAGGATTCAGCGCGACCTGATCCGCGCCCGCGATTGGGACTACGTGGCCGCCGCCTTTGGGCTGGACGACGAAGGCCGCGAACGACTGCGGGCCGAGGTCATCCGTCGGTATGGAGAGGAAAACGAGCTGATCGTGGAATAAAAGTCGAAGAAACGGAAATCGCGCAAGCGGCGCCGGCGCTCCAGTAGGTGAGCAGGTATGAGCGAAGCACAGTTGTCGCTTGAATTTGGTTACCCTCGGCTGATCGCTGGCAGCAATCGGTGTCACCCAATTTGGGTACACGCAGTGACTGAAGAATGGTAAGAAACGTGGAATCAGCACAGTGGTGGAAGTTCACAGAGGACAAGACAATGGTCGCAACGGGGCAAAGCCTTGACCAATACCTGGCCAGCCTCGGTGCTGAGTACATGCACATCATAGCACTGGCGACGCGCCCCCGTTTTGCGGCAGGATTCTGTGCGACGCTCGAACACGTCCACTTTCCCCCGGGTACGGCTGCCAACGAGCGCTTTCACATCACAGGTGTGCTCTGGGAAGATGTGGCCTGGCTTGTGGTCAGCATCCCTGGCGAGTACGACGAGGTGGCGAGAAAGCTACTGCAACAGCATGGTCTCACCCTGGCCAAGGGGAGGCCAGCCATCACTGAAACTGGAGTTGTGGTAACAATAGCCCCCGATACTCGCAGGCTTCCCCCTGTCCCTCTTTTTGGGAACAGCCGATTGGAAGATTGCGCACTGTTCCCGATCTTCAGAGACAATGTGTTTACTGTGGAGAGTGCCACCGCTGTTGGCAGCGGCGGCATGCTAACGGGCATGGTACGGCAATTGCCAAATCGCAACAACTGAAGTTGAGTTTTCAAGGAGGTATGCGTCATGCGACGCAAACACGCCAGGTTTGGGTTCGGTTTCGGCTTCCCGCCTTTCGACCTGCGCTTCTGGGGGCCGTGGGGCTTCCGGGGCTGGGGTGGCTTCCCCCGCCGGGGCGAGTACTTGCAGATGCTGGAGGAGTACAAGGAGACCCTGGAGGAATACAAGGCCGAGTTGGAGGAAGAACTGCAGGAGGTGGAGCGGGAGATCGAGTCCCTGAAGCGGGAGCGGGGGTGAAAGAGGCCGACTTTGGTCAGTGGCTCCAGGACCTGGGATTGCCCCCGCCTCCCCAGGTCACAGGTTCGCTATCCGCCGGAGAGCAGGCGCGCATGGCCGAGAGCCTGCAGCGCCGGCGGCGTTTCCTGACACGGTTGGAATCCCTGGGGAGATACACCTTCCGTGGTGACGAGGATGTCCTGGATGTAGGTTGTGGACTCGGCGGCTCAACCGTGGCCCTGGCCCGGTGTTCACGGCGCGTCATCGGCATTGAGGCCACCTACTCACCGCAGCACGGTGCCCGAGCCCTGCGCACCTACGGACTGACCAACGCGGCCATCTATCGCTATGGGCTGATCGGTCGCCATCTGCCCGCACCGGCCTTCCCTGTGCAAACAGCAGCCTTTGACGTCGTCTTCAGCTACCGAGGGATGGGGCGCTTCGACCTGTGGGACGGCGCGCCGACCCTTGGCCGGTTGCTCAAGCCCGGCGGCTGCGTCATTGTGCTCTATCCCCACTTCTGGTATCCTGTTGTCCCTCTAAATCCTCTTGAGTTCCGGCTCTGGGACTATGGCGCTCGGACCAGCGCCGGGTGGGAGACCTATACCTGGGAGGCGCTCCAGGAACGCTGGAGCGCTGCCGGGTTCTCTGTGGGAGTTCTGTCCGACGCCGATTTCCCGCCGGTCCATGCTGCCAGCTACGTCCTGGAGTTGGCCGGATTCGACGATTCTCGATGGACGGTGAGCCAACGGCTGGGTTTGACATCGGCCAGCATGGTTCCGGCAGCCTTGCTGTGGGTAGAGTGGAACCTATTGCCTGTAGGTGTTTAGCGTGAACACCCACATAGACACAGTGAGGAGAAAAATGGCTGGAGAACGAATCCTAATCGTTGAAGACGAACGCGCCGTGGCGAGAGGCCTGGAATATGGTCTGACCAGCGAAGGATTCATGGTGCTGTGGGCCGATACGGGCCAGCAGGGTCTGGAATTGGTGCGCAGCCAGAACCCTCATCTCATCCTGCTGGATATTCGGCTGCCGGATGTGAGCGGGTTCGACGTCTGCCGCCAACTGCGCGCCGAAGGAAAGCGCATGCCCATTTTGATGCTGACCGCCCGCGACGAGGAAATAGACAAAGTGCTGGGTCTTGAGCTGGGCGCTGACGATTACGTGGTCAAGCCCTTCAGCCTGCGCGAGTTGATCTCGCGGATTCGGGCCTTGCTGCGCCGGGCTTATGGCGATTTGGCTGACGTCTCAAAGGGGGAGCGGTTGGCCTTCGGCGAGGTCGAGGTGGATCTGGAGCGGTTGCAGGTCTATCGCCAGGGACGGTTGGTTTACCTTACGCCGACCGAGTTCCGGCTATTACGCTACCTGGTCATCCATCCTGACCGGCCTTTCAGCCGGGATGCTTTGATCGAGGCCGTCTGGGGTTACGACAGCGATGTCGGCAACCAACGGACGGTAGACGCTCACATGCGGCATCTGCGGAAGAAACTGGAAGATGACCCCTCCAGCCCACGTTGGTTTGTGACGGTGCGAGGAATCGGGTACAAATTCGAGCACTGATTCGCTGGAATGTTGTGAAACCTTAACAAAACCACAAACGTTGCGCAACCGTTCTGTGATAAGATAAGCGTGTAAAACACCTATCAAATCAAGGGAGGTTGCCGATGAACAATCGTGTTTTGAAGGTACTGGCTTGGCTGGCTGCGCTTTGTTTGGCGCTGGGTGTGGGCGCGGCAGTGGGGGGCGGTGTCGTCTATAGGCTGACGCACGATGGCCATGTACTTCCTGTGGCTAAGGCGCAAGAGACTGACCCAGAATCGGGTATCGTCATCGCTTCTGTCATGCCTGAGAGTCCGGCGGCCGAAGCGGGCGTGGTGCGGGGCGACATCTTGCTCGAGATGGACGATGAAGCCCTGGAGCATCCAGCCGACTTGGAGCGTCATCTTGATGAGTTGGAGCCTGGCGACCAGGTTAAACTGACGGTGTTGCACGGCGACGATCTGCGCACCCTGACGGCAACGCTGGGCGACCGCCATGGTCGCCCCTACCTGGGGCTGATTCCCTGCGACGGCCTGCCCAAAGATATAGAGGTGCATTTGGCTCGCCCGCCAGTCATCGTCGAGGTCATGCCCGACGGCCCAGCCGCGCAGGCTGGCTTGCAGGAAGGCGATATGGTCATTGCTATTGATGGCCAAACGGTCGGCATCGAAAAGGACCTGGCTGACCTTATCGCTGAGTACGAGCCCGGCGACACGGTGACGCTGGAGATCGAACGGCCTGGTGAAGACCCCCGTGCTAAAGAAGTGACGGTCGAACTGGGTCAGCATCCAGAGAAGGAGGGGGCCGCCTACCTGGGCGTGCGGTACTCGTCCTTCCCGCGGTTCGAAGGTCTGAGGGAGCTGCCCTTGGGCGAGCTCGATGAGTTCGAATTTGATGTCTCGCCTTTTGTTCTCCCCCACGGCGAAATTGAGCAGGGACTGATCATCTGGCGTGTCTCCGAAGATAGTCCTGCCTCCGCCGCCGGTCTGAAGGGCGGTGACGTGATTACGGCCATTGACGGTGAGCCCGTGGCGAGCCCACAGGCGCTGACCGATGCTGTCGCTGAACGCGAGCCCGGCGACGAAATCACGTTGACGGTCTTCCGGGGTAAGGAAGAGAGCGAGATGGAGATCACACTGGGTGAACACCCTGACGAAGAAGGAAAGGCCTATCTGGGCGTATGGGTCGGCAGCCTCTTCCATATGGAGCCCTCTGAGGGCGATGAGGGACCCCACCGGTTCAAGTTTTTCGAGCGGCCCTTGGTGCCGTTTGACGAGCCACATCTCGACCTGGATGAATTGCCGCGTCGCTTCAGATTGCAGTGGCAGTGGCCCCCCGGAGAGGACTGCGAGGGCTGTCCTGGCGAAAGCATCTAAGTCGTTCGGTCGGACTCCTTGTCTGGCGGGCGTGCGGCCATGTTGCACGCCCGCACTGGCGTGTTGCCCAGGTAGGTGATTGGCTATGTTCCGTTCAATCCGATGGCGATTAGTCCTTAGCTACGTGCTCTTGACGTTGCTGACGGTGAGTTTGGTGGGGGTGTTGGCCCTATCACTGGTCAAGCGATATGTCCGCCAGCAAGAGGTAGAGCATCTCACCACCAATGCCGAGGCCGTGGCGCGTCAGGCAGCGCCCCTGATGTGGCCGGTGGTCCGTGAGGGTGAACTGCAGGAACTGGCTCAGACCTCCGCCCTCTTGGGCAATGCACGGGTTAGGATCCTCGATGCTCACCGCCAGGTGCTGGCGGATTCGGGGTCTCACATGGAGGGAGAACCCCTCATGGGGGTTTTGCTGCTGCAGGAATGGCCAATCGAAGTGTCAAGAGTACCCTCGCGACGTTTCATCATGCCGTTGCCTCCTGGCACACGGTTGGCATCACCGTTTCACTGGGAGGAGTACCTCCCCACCTCGGAAGAACTCCCCTCCGATACGAGGCTCACCATCGTGCGCTGGCAGGACGGCGTGTGGGGCGGTGGTTTCGAGTTCGACGTGATTCGGGAGCCGGAGCAGTTTCAGAAGCTAGTTGCGGATCGAAGAGAAATCTCCAGGTCGGGTCGTTTGATCATCGTTCCGATTGGCGAGGAGGACAACCACCTGGGCTACGTAGAGATCAGCAACGCGCCAGACTTTGGCACAGAGGCATTGACGACAACGCGGCAAGCCTTCCTGTTCGCCGCGGGTGGAGCGATGTTCATGGCGGTGATCGTCGGGTTGCTGGTAAGCCGGGGGCTGGCAGCCCCGGTGCGTCAGTTGACAGAGGTCGCCGGGCAGATGAGCGGCGGTGATCTGTCCATTCGCGCTCCGGTGCGTGGCAGGGACGAGATCGGGCAGTTGGCCAGGCAGTTCAACCAGATGGCCGAGCGCCTGGAAGCCAGTTTCGCTGAGCTGGCCACCGAACGTGACGCCCTGCGACGATTTATCGCCGATGCTTCCCACGAACTGCGCACCCCGATCACCGCCCTCAAGAACTTTAACGATCTGCTGCAGGGCGCGGCCGCTGAGGACCTGGCTGCTCGGGCCGAGTTTTTGGCCGAAAGTCAGGTTCAACTCGACCGGTTGGAGTGGATCACGCGCAATCTGCTCGATTTGTCGCGGCTCGATGCGGGGCTGGTCACGTTGGATCTGGCCGACCATGACGTGGGTGAACTGATCGAGGCTGCGGCCTCTGCCTTCAAAGCGTTGGCCCAAGAGAAAGGGATCGCCCTTTCGATCCAGCCGCCGACACCTTCTCTGAAACTCCATTGCGACCGCGCGTGGATCGAGCTGGCGTTGTCCAATCTCCTGGATAACGCCCTCAAGTTTACGCCTGCCGGTGAGCAGGTAGAGATTGGTGCGGAGCGAAGGGAGGAAGCTGTGCGGCTGTGGGTGCGGGACAGCGGTCCTGGCATTGACCCCGCCGATCAGCCCCACATCTTTGAACGGTTCTATCGAGGCCAGGGCAGCGGCGCCGAAGGCAGCGGCTTGGGACTGGCTATCGTACAGAGTGTCGTTCAGGCCCACAGTGGGCAGGTTTCTGTCGAGAGCGAACCGGACACTGGCAGCCTCTTTGTGATCGAATTGCCGCAAGGTTGAGCGATCAGCGCACGTGAAAAAGACCTCTGAGGTTGTGGCTTCAGAGGTCTTTTTGGGTTACCCCGACCCGATTTGGTGTCTGAGCGCCGCCGCTCTAACCACCAACACACTGACCGCATGCCCTTCCCGCTGCAATCGCCCTTCGACCAGCAGCAACGGTGCGCCCCGCAGCACCCCCCGATACCGCTCGTACACATCGGGCCGCACGATGAGGTCAACCAGTCCCTCCTCGTCTTCCAGCGTAATGAACACGTGCCCTTTGGCCGTCGTGCGGTCGCTGGCGGCCTTCTGCGGGTTCAGTCAAGCCCTGGTCGCCTACGCGGAAGCCCCCATCACGATCAGCGAACCGGCTCTCATCCGGGCGGTGATGGCTCAAGACCCGGACCCCAATAGCCTGTACATTGAAGACCGCAACTTCGGCGGCCCCTGCCTGGTGCAAGTCGCCCGGGCCTACCACAAGCAGGTCATCACCCGGCTCAACGCCCGCACCGCCCGCCTGCTGTTCAAAACCTTGGGGCTGTCGGGGAAACTCCGGAGTGGGGCGGATTACCGCGTCGCCTGGGCACCCCAACCATGGGCCCAACTGGAACCCGACCTGCCGACCACCCCGGTCGAAGGGCGCTTGCTCTATGTGCGCCTATGTCGGAAGGGCTTTCGCCCCATAGACCTGTACCTGTTTATCACCTTGCTTGACCCAGTGTTGTACCCACTGGAAGAGATCGTGGCCTTGTACGGCTTGCGCTGGCAGGTGGAAATTGACTACCGGCATATCAAAACGACGTTGGAGATGGACGAGTTCAACGTCAAATCACCCCAAATGTTTCGCAAAGAACTGGCGGCAGGTTTGCTCACCTATAACCTGATTTGCGCCTTGATGGTCAAAGCGGCCCTCAAAGCCAACCTGTCGCCGACCCGCTTTAGTTTTAGTCGGTGCTGGCGCCGCGTGCGCGATCTGCTGGTGCATGGCGTGCCCGGCTGGGTCATAGCGCAAGGGGGCGTGGAAGACTACGTGTTAGACCGTCTTGCCAAATGCACGTTGCCATGCCAACCGAATAAAGTGGCCCACGAACCAAGGAAAGTGCGCCGCCGTCCAGCGGTCTTTCCGGCTCTCAAGGGCGACCGCCAGGCGGCCCGCCAGCAAGTGTTACAGGAACTCTCGGGCGAGGCCATTTCTTAGTGGCATTGGGCTTTAGCCGGTTCTCTGCCCTAAAAACCCGCCTGAAGGCTCCACTCCAACCCTTGAAAACGCCTTTGGAAACGGATAGGATAGCGGGAGGTGCGAAAAACAGGCTGAGGTCCACGGTTTTCAAGAGGAGGTATGCGTCATGCGACGCAAACACGCAAGGTTTGGGTTCGGTTTCGGCTTCCCGCCTCTCGACCTGCGCTTCTGGGGGCCGTGGCACCTGATGATGCGCTATGGGTGAGCACGGGCAGTGGCGTCGCTCGCCTCGACGGGGAGGGCGCCTCTGACGAGGCATGGACCACCTACACCCCGGACAATGGCCCGGCCAGCAGTATTGGCAGTGCCATCGCCTTTGCGCCTGACGGTGCGATCTGGTTCGGTACCACGCGCTTCCAGCCGACGCAGGCGGAAGGCACACTCCCAACGCGGTGATTCAGTCTGTGCTTTAGGAGCACGCCAGCTAAGCCGTGTTTTCAGTCCTATTCTGTCAGAATTGCCACCTCAGCATTCATCCCTGGACGCAAGTTGAGGTCCGTGGGCTCCAGTTCGATGAACACGGTGTAGGTCGTGTCGCCCTGCTGCACCACGGCGACCGGCGAGATGGCGTCGACGCGCCCGCGCAATTCCTCACCGCGAAAAGCCATGACCCGCACAATGGCTTCCTGCCCCACCCCTATGCGCCCGATGTTCAACTCACTTACGTTGCGCGTCTCGACGCGCCAGCGAGTGGTATCCAGTAATTCCACGACCGGCGCCCCCGCCTCGGCCCACTCGCCCTGGCTGAGGTACACCGCCGAGATGGTGCCGTCAAAGGGGGCCAACAGTTGGCCCCGGGGCAGAGCCTGTTTGGCCTTCTCCAAGATCGTGTGCGCCTGTTGCATCTGCGCTTCGACGACGGCCACGTCCTCCGGCCTGGACCCGGCTTTCGTGAGCTCCAGTTGGGCCTGAGCGATGGCCACACTGCTGGCGCTGGCCATCACTTCCTGTTCGGTGGGTCCTGCCTGCTCCAGCTCGAGCTGGGCCTCGGCGTGGGCCAGATTCGCCTTCGCCTCCTGCAGATCGGCCTCGGTTGGCAGGTTTTTAAGCCGCTCGTACTGGGCCTTGGCGGCCTGGTAATCAATGGACGCCTCTTGGAGGGCTGCGGCCTGTGGACTGGCTGCAGCGCCCGGCCGCCAGGCGACCACGTCGTAGGCAGCTTGGGCTTGTTGCAGCGCCGCCTCCGCCTTCGCAACAGCGGCCTGAGCGGCGATCAGTTCTTCCTGGCTGGCGCCGGATTTCACCTGTTCGTAGGAGGCCAGGGCGGCCTGGTAGTCTGCCTGAGCTCCGGCGAGCTCCTCCGGCCGGGCACCGGCCCGCAGTTGCTCGTGCTGGGCCAGGGCGCGCCGGTATTCGGCCTGAGCGATGGCCAGTTCTTGCTCCCGCGCGCCAGCGCTGGCCTGGTCCAGCAACGCCTGGTTAAGAGCCAGCCCATCCTCGGCCTCCTGTGCGGCCAGCTCCAGGTCGGCGGTGTCCAGTTCAGCAAGTAGGTCTCTGGCATTCACTTCTGTGCCCACTTGGACCTTTACCCCACGCACCCCACCACCAACGGAGAAGCTGAGCTTGAGCTGCTGCGCTGGTAGGACTGTGCCCAGCGCGGTCATGCGCCCAGCCTTTGTCGTGTCAGGCTGGGTGGAAACGTTGGTAGGGAGGGTTGGTGTTGGGGATGGTGTAGCCCTGTCTTGGCATCCGACCAAGAGCACCATGACTGACACCAGGACAAGTTCTGTGATCGTAGATAGGGATTTCATTGCATCACTACCTTCTCTCGATGATGGATACGGGGTCGAGCTTACGGAGCGTCCGGGCTATCAGACCCGCACTGACCGCGACAACGGCCACCGGCATAGGTAATGTGAACACCCAGGGAGCCGGGCTAAATACATTGAACGTCATGCCCTTTGGCGCAAAGACCGCCACCTGCATACAGATCAGTCCGATCCCACACAACACCGCGCTCAACAACCAGGCCACGGCAACTACGCTCACGCTCTCCCAGGCGGTGCGCAGCACGAGCCACTGTCGGCTGTGACCGATAGCGTGCAAGACGCCGAACTCATCTCGGCGTTGAATGAAAAAGGTATAGCTCAGAATGGCGAGCGCGACCGCCGCGACAATGGCAATGACGCTTTCGATGATGCCAAACAGCACCAGCACGACCCACATCGCGATGCGATAGTCCGTCTGCATGCGATCAAAAGTCTGTACCGCCGTTTGCTCAGAAGCCACGTTCTCCTCCAACCACGCATCCATTTCGCTCTTACGACCTTCCCTCGGGAGAACGAGCATACATACGGGGTAGGAGGCATAGAATTCGTGGCTGCTCAGGTATTCAAACGAGACAAAACCGGTCCACAAATCCTCTTGACCCGGCGGGGAAGAGAGAATGCCGACGACGACCATCTCGGTGGGAAGCTCATCATCCTCCTTCGCATCGTACGCCCGTCCGATTTTGTCGCCCACACGCCAGTTGCGATTCTGGGCCAGCGCCTTGGAGAGCACGATTTCATTGGTGCGAGGCCCGGGCAGACGGCCTTCTTCCACGCGCACTCCATACAGATTGATGAGCGTCTGCAAATCACTCTCAGAAACTCCGTAGAGGGGGATAGAAGGATGCGCCATCGGCGGTACATCAACCCTTATCCGCAGCCGAATCGCGGGCGCAACACCGACTATGTCTACGTGTCCCTTGATTTGCGCGGTCACGGCAGGGTCAACGGCTAACTCCATCGACGGCGAGACGATACTGACCTGGCGCAAGTGTTCAAAAAGCGTCACCCACGCACCCAGCATCGGCCCAAAAATGAACGCCGGAAACGCTACCCCCACAATCATCACCCCCATCGTCACGGCCAGCGCCAGCCCCCGGCGGCGATGGCGCAGATAGAACGTCCAGGAGGAGAGGGGCCTATCAGCCGAGTGCGGCGCTCGTGAGCGCCTGGCCGTTCGCTGCCGTCCTGCCTCCGCGCTGAGCTGATCCCGCTCGATGATGGCCACGGCGTCGAGCCGATCTAGCGTGCGCCTGGCATTCCAGACTACAAAAGCAATCGCAGCCAGCGGAACAGGGATCGAGAACCAGACCGGCGTCAGGTTCGCCAGGCTCAGGTTGATCCCGTTGGGCTCGTAAAA
This sequence comes from Anaerolineae bacterium, assembly GCA_041862415.1. Taxonomy (GTDB): domain Bacteria; phylum Chloroflexota; class Anaerolineae; order E26-bin7; family E26-bin7; genus E26-bin7. The sequence continues at coordinate 10,614 of JBGVTF010000295.1, forward strand.
CCTGGTCTTGAGCAGGGCAAAGAATCCCCAAGACAGCGCCAGGCCGATGATCCAGCCCAACACCGCCACGACTGCCATTTCCAATGCCAAGCGGCGGACAAGGCGGCTTTTGCCGTTACCCAGGGCGTGCAGCACGCCGAACTCGGCCAGTCGCCTGGATAGGGCGATCTGGTTGATCATACCCACTACCAGCGCGATAGCCACCGCGACCAGGATATCTACCACACCGAACAACAGGTGGAAATTGCGCGAGACGCGCGTGATCTTTTCCGCCAATTGACGGTTCGTCCTCACCTCCGCGTGAGGAGAGATCTCGGTCTCCAGAAAATCGTCTACCGCGGCCTGGCGGCCCTCCTTGGCGACGACGACCAGGCCGGGCGTCCAGGGTGGAGTGAACAGTTCGTGGTTATTGACGTATTCATAGGAGACGATCCCCAGGGGTGGGCTTGGCTCTGTACTTGAAGCATCGCCTTCCAAAATCCCCACCACGACCAGGGGGGATGGAATGGCCGCGAACCAGTCCTCAGCCCAATCCTCGTTAAGGGCGTGGCTGATCTCGTCCCCGATCCACACCTTCGCCCCGTTGGCCATCGTTTCCGAAAGCACCAACTCGTTCGTATGTGATCGGGGCAAGCGGCCTTCCTTCAGACGCAGGTCGCAAGCGTCCAGCAGGGTCTGCATATCGGACTCAGACACGCCAAACAAGTGGCTGTCACTGCTGATAGGAGGCCAAGTTATCGGCAGACCTTTCTCCTGCATCCCCTGCGCCACGTCGGGATGGGACCGAATCTGCGAAACGATGCCTGGGTCCAAAGTTGGGCCAATGGCGGATATCAGGCTGACCCGAGTGGCGTAACTTTCGGAATGGTACATGTGCTCCAGAAAAGAATCCGGCAGGCGCACCATGACGCTGACGCCCAGCGTCATCAGGCTGACAAGCCCCACCAGGAGCAATGTCTGCCGCTTGTGGCGAAGGTAGTAGGTCAAAGGTGATAATGGGTTCATCTTGTCACTACCTCCTCTCGATAATGGCTACGGGATCAAGCCTGCGCAACATCCGGACGACCAGCCCGCCGCTGGCAGCGATGACGGCTACAGGTATGGGCAGCGTGAACAACCAAGGCACCGGATTGAAAAAGTTCAAGCTCAGGCCCCTCGGCGCATAGAGACCGAACTGCACGCCGACCAGGCCAATCCCACACACCAATGCGCTCAACAGCCAGGCCACGCCGACGGTGCTCGCCGTCTCCCGAACAGTGCGCAGCACGAGCCACGGTCGGCTGTGCCCAACGGCGTGCAGCACACCGAACTCTTCCCGGCGCTGCGCGAAAAAGACATAGCTCAGCACGGCCAGCGCCACCGCCGCGACGATCGCAATGACGACCTCTACTACACCGAACACCGCCAGCAAAATCAGCACCAGCAACCGGTAGTTCGTTCGCATCCA
>JBGVTF010000296.1:0-12206 GCA_041862415.1 Anaerolineae bacterium
CTTCGGTCGGAACTGCCTACCTGAAGGCTTCGCCGTGAGTGCCTGTCTTCAGGGTTCAGGGGCAGGCACTTAGAAACTAGCTGGCCGGGCTCCCACGCCCGGCAATCCGGCGGCCCTTCGGCTGCGCCCTTCGACGGGGCTCAGGACGAACTCAGGACAGGCGTGGGAGCCGCCTCCGCTGGGTTTTCGGATAGACACTTGCACGGCTGCTCTGGCCTGGAGGCCCTCCTCCAAACCGTTTGTACCCCTCTTTGGGCGATCTCTCGGAAGTGCCTGGCAGCTTGCCGCACCTTCCGCGATCCCCGCTCTGAATGCTTACCTGTGCGTGACTGTTCCAAGTTTCGCGAAAGATATTGAGAAAACCCTTGATTTTTGGGAAAAATTGGTGTATAATGGTATTGATTAGGAGGTGGTTTTGGCGGGGCACCCAGATGCTCCTCTCACAGGTGGCAATTAGGACGGCCACGTCTGGGAGTAGCCGTCCGTCACTTCCAAAACAAGGAGGAGGGAAATGAAAAAGTCTGTCTATCTGTTGATCGCTGTCGCTCTGCTGCTGAGCCTGGTGGGGGGGGGCTGTGGTCCCACGCCCGCTCCAGAGAAGGTGGTAGAGACGGTGGTGGTCACCAAAGAGGTGCAGGTCGAGGTCACCAAGGAGGTCGAGGTTGAGGTTGTGGTCACGCCCACTCCTCTGCCGCCGCCAGAGGAGGTGCTTATCGGAGCTATCTATCCCCTCACAGGCGGGTTGGCAGCCACGGGCGAGGACCTCAAGGCTGGCGTGGAGCTGGCGGTGGAGATCGTCAACGGCGAGTACCCCGATCTCAACCTGCCACTGGCCGCAGAGGCGGGTCTGCCCAACTTTGGTGGAGCCAAGGTCAAGGTCATCTTCGGCGACCACGAAGCCTCTGCTGAGAAGGGGATGTCTGAGGCGGAGAGGCTGATCACCGAAGAAGGGGTAGTTGCCCTGGCGGGCTGCTACAACAGCTCCGTCACGCTGACCGCCAGCCAGGCCGCCGAGAGGCTAGGGATTCCTTTCTTGAACCCGGAATCAACCTCCCCTATGCTCACCGAGCGGGGCTTCAAGTACTTCTTCAGAACGACCCCCCACGATAAAGGTCTGGCGGAAAACTTTTTCAAATTCCTCGACTGGCTCAAGGAAAAAGGTTTCGAGGTGAAGAAGGTGGCCATCCTCAACGAGAACACCCTCTGGGGGACGGATGTGGCTACTCTTGAAACAGAGTTCGCCGAACAGTATGGCTATGAACTGGTGGAAAGCATCGCCTACCCCAAAGAGGCCACCGACATGACCAGCGAGGTCCAGAAGCTCAAGGCCTCCGGTGCCGAGGTGGTGTTGCAGTCCTCCTACGTCTCCGATGCCATCCTGTCCATGAAGACGTACAAGGATCTGGACTACAACCTGCAAGGGATCCTGGCCATGGACGCCGGTTTCATCGTCTCCGAGTTCGTCGAGACCATGGGGGAGGACGCCAACTACATTGTGAGCCGCGAAGTGTGGACCCTGGACCTGGCCACCGCCAAGCCGATGATCAACGACGTCAACGAGTTGTACAAAGAACGCTACGGCAGGAACATGGAAGGCAACTCCGCCCGGGCCTTCACGGGGGTGCTGACGCTGTGCGACGCTCTCAACAGAGCCGGATCCCTGGTGCCGGAAGATATCCAGAAAGCCCTTCTGGAGACGGACATCCCCGCCGATATGACCATCATGCCCTGGGGAGTCAAGTTCGATCCAGTCAGCCATCAGAACGTACTGGGCACGGGCATCATCGTGCAGATTCAGGACGGAGAGTACTACACCGTCTGGCCTTCCGAGGTGGCGTCAAAGGAGGTCATCTGGCCCATGCCGACGTGGGAAGAGAGATAGCCACCCAACCAGGCCGAATGGAACAGATCCTCAAATCGGCTCAAGCCGTCCAATCGGTGATCAACCTGGGGCCCTTGCCCTGGGCAAGCCGGAGCAAGGGCCCCTATCTTCTGTTTGGAAGGAGAGGCGGATTGAAATGTCTCCACAGATACTGATACAACTCCTCGCCAGCGGGCTGCTGATGGGGTTTCTTTTCTCCTTAATTGCGGTGGGCCTCAACCTGATCTTCGGGGTGATGGACATCGTCAACTTTGCCCACGGTGATTTCTTAATGCTCAGCATGTACACCGCCTTCTGGTTGTGGTATAAGGGGGGAGTTGATCCCCTCTTCTCTTTGCCTGTCTGTATTGTGCTCCTCTTTGTAATCGGCTGGCTCACTTACCAGTTGATCATCAAGAGGGTTCTCAAAGCGCCCATGTTGGCCCAGATATTCTCTACCTTCGGGTTGATGGTCTTTTTGCGGAACGCAGCCTTGCTGGCCTTTACGTCAGACTACAGGGCCGTCAAGGAGACCCTCCTCAGCGGCCGGATTGGGATCGGTGGGGTGTTCATTCCCATTCCGCAACTGGTGGCCTCGATGGGTGCTATTATCACCTTCGGTCTGATCTACTGGTTCATGCAGAGGACGGAGACAGGGATGGCCCTGATGGCCACGGCCGAAGATGCAGAGGCAGCCTCGCTGATGGGCATCAACAGCGACCGCATGTACGCCCTGGCCTGGGGGCTGGGGGCGGCCTGCGTGGGGGTGGCCGGAGCGCTCCTGTCCACCTTTTATTACATTTTCCCGGAGGTGGGATATCTCTTCGGTTTGCTGGCCTACATCATCGTGGCCTTGGGAGGGTTCGGCAGCATCACCGGAGCTTTTATCGCGGGCATCATCGTCGGGGTGGTGGAGGTGCTGTTCGGCTTCTGGGCTCCGGCCTTCAAATACGTCTTTGTTTACTTGATTTACCTCATCGTGGTCATAGCCAGACCGCAGGGTCTGCTGGGAGCCCGTTAGTACTTCGACTCATCAATTCACCCAGGCGTTAGAAGGAGTAAATAAACCATGACAAAAGAGAGACAACTCTCGGCGCTGAAGGTTCTCGGGGGCGTGATTCTGGCCATTGTGCTGCTGACCTTTCCTTTTATTTTCAAGAAGCCATTCCCTCAACGCATGATGATCCTGATCTTCATGTATGCCCTGCTGGGTGAGGCCTGGAACATCCTGGGGGGCTACGCGGGACAGGTGTCGCTGGGCCACGCCATCTTTTTCGGCCTGGGAGCCTATACCTCAAGCTTTATGCTCATCCGCTGGGGGATCACTCCCTGGTTGGGCATGGTGGCGGGTATCCTCATCGCCGTAGTCATCTCCATCATCATCGGCTACCCCTGCTTCCGGCTGGCGGGGCATTACTTCGCCATTGCCACCATCGCCGCCGGGGAGATCGTGGCCATCACCTTCCTGAATTGGAAGCTCATGGGTGGAGCGATCGGGTTGTTCCTCCCCCTGCTGGACGAATCGCTCCTCAACTTTGAGTTCCACTCCAGCAAGGCCCCCTACTATTACATTATCCTGGCCATGTTGGTGGTCACCGTTTTCATCGCATACCGGATCGAGAGGTCCAGGCTGGGTTTCTACTTCCGGGCCATCAAGAATGACCCCGATGCGGCCAGGAGCCTGGGCATTGACCTCACCAAGTACAAGCTCATCGCTATGATCATCAGCGCGGCCCTCACGGCTGTGGCCGGCACTTTCTATGCTCAGTACTTGCTTTTCATTGACCCCCACACTGTTCTGCCGCTCATGCTCTCCATCCAGATGTGCCTGATCCCCGTATTGGGGGGTACGGGCACTATCGCCGGGCCTATCATCGGATCGTGTATCCTGATACCGATGGCCGAATATACACGGGTCTATCTGGCCGGGAAGGTGAGCGGCCTTCACCTGTTTCTGTACGGCTTGTTGATTATAGTTTTCGCTGTGTTCCAGCCAGCCGGGCTGATGGGGCTGGTTCAGAGATACAGAAGGCGAGGTTAGCGAAATGGCCTTACTAGAAATCAGCAACTTGACCAAGCGATTCGGCGGCCTGGTGGCCAACAATGCGGTGAGCATGGAGGTCAATGAGGGAGAGATTGTGGGCCTGATTGGCCCCAATGGGGCCGGCAAGACCACCCTCTTCAACTGCATCAGCGGATTCTATAGCTCCGACGGCGGGTCGGTGGTGTTTGAGGGCAAGGACATCACCCGGTCTTCGGCAGACCAGGTCTGTCGCGAAGGGATGGCCAGGACCTTCCAAATCGTTAAAATCTTTAAAGATATGACCGTCCTGGAGAATGTGATGATCGGGGCTTTCTGTAGAACCATGAGCCCCGAAAGGGCGCGGGCAGAGGCGCTGAAAACCCTGGAGTTCGTCGGGCTGGTGGAGAAACGGGATGTTCCCGGTGGGAGCCTGACCATCGCTGAACAAAAGCGGCTTGAACTGGCCAGGGCTGTGGCCACACAACCCAGACTGCTGATGCTGGACGAGACCATGGCTGGCCTTAATCCCATGGAGACTCGCGAGGCAGTCGAATTGCTCAGGAAGATAAACGCCCAGGGCGTCACCTTGATCGTAGTAGAGCACGTGATGGAAGCGATCATGACCATCTCCGACCGCATCATGGTGCTGGACTATGGCAAGAAAATCGCTGAGGACGTACCGGAGAAGATCGCCCAGAACGAAGAGGTGATCAAAGCCTATCTAGGAGAGAGGTACTATGCTCGAAGTTAGTCATATCAGAGTTTGCTACGATCAGGTGCCGGCCATTCACGATGTCTCCTTCAGGATCGAGGAAGGAGAAATCGTCTCCATAGTGGGAGCCAACGGGGCTGGCAAGAGCACGTTGCTGAAGACCATCTCGGGCTTGCTTCATCCCGACCCGGGCCAGATAGAGTTCCTGGGCCAGAGAATAGACCAGTTGTCGGCTCACCGCATTGTGGAGCTGGGCATCTCCCACGTACCCGAGGGCCGGCGTATCTTTCAATACATGACGGTGCAACGAAACCTCCGCCTGGGCGCTTACACTCAAAAGTCCGAGGAGATCAGGGAGGAAACCCTGAGGCAGGTCTTTGAGATTTTCCTCATCTTGAGAGAGCGACTGGACCAGAAGGCCGGCACCTTGAGTGGTGGCGAGCAGCAGATGTTGGCCATCGCCCGGGGGTTGATGTCCGGGCCAAAGCTGTTGATGTTGGATGAGCCCTCTCTGGGCCTGATGCCCACGCTGGTGACTCAGGTCTTTGACACCATCAAGCGGATCAACGCCGAGGGAACTACCATCCTGCTGGTAGAGCAAAACGTCCGTGAGGCGTTGGAACTGGCGGACAGGGCCTATGTGCTGCAGACGGGTAACATTGTGCTGGAGGGCACAGGCGAGGAGTTGCTGGAGAGCGACCTGGTGAGAAAGGCCTATCTGGGAATCTGACCCAGGCCCTTGCCCTAACGTCTTCTTTCTTCTGCGACTGTACCCTTCGACTTTCATGCGTTCTTCTTTGCGCAAGTTTATCCGGGTTATGCGAAGTTCAACTTCGTATACTACACGTTAGCCGAAATTTGGCTTGAAGACAGGAGACACAAGTGGACATAAAACAACACACACCCCGTTGTGGTCAACAGAGCGACGAACGTTTTGTCGCCGTATTGGAAGAGCTTACAAAGATCAAAGATGCTCATGTTGTGCGGACCTTGAATTGGTATAAGAGGTATGCGCGGCGGCCAATGGTCTTTTTTCGCGCCTCTGGTGTGCTTATTATCATCCTAAGTGTCAGTGTCCCGTTCTTGGGAGTACTTGAGGGCTTCTGGAAAGATACTGTGCTCCCCATCGTTACACTGATGATTGCGGGGTTGACGGGGCTTAGTTCCTTCTTTCAATGGCAAAGTGCATGGCGGGGGTATCGCCAAACGCAGTTTACACTTGAGCATCTGCTCTCGATATGGGAACTCAGAATAGTTGAGGCCAAGCATCACCCAGACACGCAAGAAGGGATAGAAATAGCACTGCAAGTCACCAAGCAGCTTTTGGATGATGCAAGAGCAGCCACTGCTGCAGAGACAGAAGAATACTTCGAACTAGTCCAATTGCCCCGAATAGAATAAGGCTAATCAGCCGCGGCTTCTTGCTGATAATGGCAAGAGCAACTTCGGCTAACATGGCATAAACGCCGCTTCGCTAAATGCCCTTCGCTCCGCTTCGGCACTTCACTTATGCCGGACACGTTAACCGAAATTCGCCCGCCCTTTAAGGGAAGACGAGTGAGCCATAAAGCTGAAGGAGGTGGGCAATGAGTGCAGCAGGAATGGTCTCATTCACAGTACCCGAGATCAAAGAGTTGTCCCAGAGGGCATTGATTCGCGCCGGGTTGTCGGCAGACGACGCGGTGGTTGTCACCGAGGTCTATCTCGAGGCAGAGTTGTGGGGGCGGAAGACTCATGGCTTCCGGTTGATTCCGTGGACTCTGGAACAGATGAAGGGTCGGAAGATCGGAGAGATCAAGGTTGATCAGGAGACACCGGTCTCCGCCTTGCTCGATGGTGGAAACAGGCACGGCTGCGTCGTGGCCCACAGGGCGATGACCACGGCCATTGACAAGGCGAGGCAGACTGGCATTGGTGTTGTGGGCATTCATAATGCCGGCAACATTGGCATGGTGGGATACTACGTCAAGCTGGCCACGGACGAGGGGCTAATCGGCATCGCTATGGGCCACACTCCGGCGGTGGTAGTGCCCTACGGCGGTGCAGAGCCAATACTGGGGACGAATCCCCTTGCTGTGGGGGTTCCAGCAAAGCCGTACCCTATTATCCTGGACATGGGTACCTCCGCGGTGGCCTACCATCAAGTGATGATGGCTAAGGCCATGGGCCAGCCCCTCCCTCCAAACTGTGCCCTAGACAAGCATGGCAGACCGACCACCAGCCCTGACGAGGCCGTGGAAGAGGGCATCCGCTTCTTGCCCTTTGGAGATCACAAGGGATCGGGGCTGTCCCTGATGATCGAGATCCTGGCAGGCTGCTGGACCAACTCGCCGGTGGGCGCGGAGAAGACCGGCGAGATCCGCAACTACTTCTTCAGCTCCCTGTTTATGGCTATGCAACCGGAACTTCTCCTCCCGCGGCACCAGTTTGAGGCCAAGGTCCGAGCTCTGACTGATAGGATTAAGGCTTCAAAGCCAGCAGCCGGCTTTGAAGCGATGCGCCTTCCAGGGGAGAGGGGACAGCAAAGTAGGGAAAGGTTGCTCCAAGCGGGAGTTTTGGAGGTGGATGCAGCAACTGCTGCCTACTTGCGGGGAGAAAAGTGAGATTTCCACACTAGGCACCATCGGCTCGATACGGGGTGAATCGTGGAGGGAGCCCGCTAATCCCGTTCATGTCGCATGTCGATAGTATAGATAGTAGGAGGTGCAAAATGGCAAAAGTACTTCGCTGTAGGGATGTTGGCTTTGACTGCGACGGTGTGATCCGTGCTGAAACAGAGGAAGAGATTTTGAAGAAGGCCGCTGAACACGCTCAAACAGCGCACAACCTGAAGGAGATTACGGAAGAGGTCGTCGAGAAAGTGCGTGCAGCCATTCGCGACGAGTAGCGACGGTGGAAACACCTGGGAGATGGCCCTGAGTAACTTATAGCGGGCTCCTCCACATCTCATATTGGGCCGGCAGCGCCTAACAGCGGGTTGCCGCTTCGGGCTGAAGCCAAACCCACCTTCGGCGGGCTTCGGCAACCTGCAGGACGTTAGGCGACATATTCCGCAAATCAAGAGGAAGGGGACAGATGGTGGTTCGGGTGCACAAGCTGACAACGCTGGCAGAGAGACTGGTCGAGCGCAGGTTAGGTGTGCTGGCTGCCAGTGATTGGGCACAGGTGCAGGCAAAGATACAACAACTTTGGGCATCCATTCAGCTAGCGGGGAGTTTGGACAACAAATGAAGATAGACCTCAACTGTGACATGGGCGAGAGTTTTGGCCGATACACCATCGGTAACGACGAGGCCATGATGTCATACATCACCTCAGCCAACATCGCCTGCGGTCTTCACGCTGGCGATCCTCTGGTCATGGAACGCACCGTGCGCCTGGCCCAGGAGCACGGCGTGGGCATCGGCGCCCATCCGGGCTTCCCTGACCTGCAGGGATTTGGCCGCCGGGTGATGCAACTCGCCCCGGAAGAGGCCGAAGCTTTTGTCCTCTACCAGGTCGGGGCCCTGGCCGCCTTTGCCAAAGCCGCCGGGGCCGAGTTGGTCCATGTCAAGCCCCACGGGGCGCTGTACAACCTGGCAGCCAGCGACCGCTCCCTGGCCGAGGCTATCGCCCGGGCTGTGGCCCGCTTCAGCCGCCAGTTAATCCTGGTGGGCCTGGCCAATTCTTTGCTGGTCGAGGCTGGGCTGGAGGCTGGCTTGTCGGTGGCCCGCGAGGCCTTCGCCGACCGGGCCTACGAGGCCGATGGCTCCCTGCGCTCCCGCCAGCTCCCCGGCGCCGTGCTGGAAGATCCCGCCCAAGCCACTGAGCAGGTTGTGCGCATCGTCAGGGATGGGCTAGTGGTAGCCTACACTGGCGAGGAGGTGCCGGTGCAGGCTGAAACCATTTGTCTGCACGGCGACACCCCCACCGCCGTCGAGATAGCCAAGACTATCAGAAGGGAGCTGAAAGCGGTCAGGATAGAGGTGGTGCCAATGGGTAACTTTGTCTAGGAGATTCGAATGGGCAAGCTCGTCCCTTTGACCGTCGAAGGAAAAGAGGGAAGGAAAAGCCTCGAGTTTGAAGTGAGGGCCCTCTTCTGCGGGGGTTACGCCGGAAGGGACCAGGGGGAAGTGCGTAAGCACGTCGAGGAGCTAAGGAGAATCGGCGTGCCCGCCCCTGAAAGGACGCCCGTCGCCTATCCGGTTAGCACTTACCTCCTCACCACTGACGACGAAATCGAAGTCCAGAACGAGGAAACATCCGGGGAGGTGGAATACGTCGTGCTCGTAGGCGAGGACAAACTCTACGTGACGGTGGGGAGCGACCACACGGACAGGGAGATGGAGAAAATAAGCGTGCCCAAGGCAAAGCAGATGTATCCCAAAGTGATACCGAGGGTGGTTTGGCTCTACGATGAGGTGCAGGATCACTGGGACGAGTTGGTCATCAGAAGCTACGGCGTGAAAGATGGCGAGAGGAAGCTCTATCAGGCCCGGCCATTGGAGGCGCTGATAGAGGTCGAGACGCTTATGAACGTCGTCGGCGAGTGCGGCCCTGGCTGGGTGCTCTTCTCCGGGACGATCCCAACCGTGGATGGCGAGCTGGTCTACGCCGACGAATTTGAGATGGAGATGTATGATCCGGTATTCGATAGAAACATAGGCCACATATATAGAATCCATCTGTTGACTGCTTTAGGATGAGCTGAGATGTACACCGAGCCTCGTTTCCTCCTCGCTGGCGACTCGGCTTTGGTGGTCGAATTCGGCGACGAGATAAGCGAGGAGGTGAATCACAAGGTTCACGCCCTGGCTTACGTCCTGGAGAAGAACCCGCTCCCTGGCCTCGGCGAGGCCGTCCCCACCTATCGCTCCCTCCTCATCCATTACGATCCCCTCCGCCTTCCCTGCGACGACGTCAAAGCCCTGGTGGCCGACCTCCTGCAGAAGTGCGAAGAAATCTCATTGCCCGAACCTAGGGTGATCGAGGTTCCGGTGATCTACGGCGGGGAGTTCGGCCTGGACATCCAATTCGTGGCCGAGCACAACGGCCTCTCGGTCGAGGAAGTGATCAGGTTCCACTCCGGTGTTACCTACACTGTCTATATGTTGGGCTTCTCCCCCGGCTTCACCTACCTGGGCGGGTTGCCGGAAGTTTTGGCCACGCCGCGCCTCCCGACGCCACGCAAGCTGGTGCCGGCGGGCTCGGTAGGCATCGCCGGAGCACAAACCGGCATCTACCCCATCGCCACCCCAGGCGGATGGCGTCTTATCGGCTGGACGCCCCTCAAGCTTTTCGACCCCACCCAGGAGCCGCCGGTCCCCCTGAGGCCAGGGGACAGGCTGCGCTTCGTGCCCATCTCGGAGGAGGAGTTCAGAACTGGAAGGAGGGAAAATGGATCCACAAGAGGCTCGGGCCCCGATCAGGGAGGGGAAGTGGACCAAGCCGACGGCAGGGCTAGCACTGGGCTACACGCAGGCCAACCTGGTTATCCTCCCTGAAGAATGGGCTTTCGAATTCCTGCTCTTCTGCCAGCGTAACCCCAAGCCATGCCCCGTGCTGGACGTCACGGACGTGGGCTCCCCACATCCCGTCCGCGTGGCCCCTGAAGCTGACCTCCGAACCGACCTGCCAAAGTATCGAATCTACCGCAACGGGAAACTCGACACCGAGGTGACCCAGATCACCGACTTCTGGCAGGATGACATGGTCGCCTTCCTGCTGGGCTGCAGTTACACCTTCGAGGCGGCGCTGTTAGAGGCAGACGTGTCGGTGCGGCACATCGAGGAGGGGCGCAACGTGCCGATGTACATCACCAACATCGAGTGCACCCCGGCCGGGCGCTTCCGAGGGCCGATGGTCGTCTCTATGCGGCCCATCCCCTCGCGCCAGGTCGCGAAGGCGGTGGAGGTGACCGCCCGCTTCCCCAAAGCTCACGGCGCGCCGGTGCACATCGGTGACCCGGTGGCCATAGGCATCGAGGACCTGGCGAGCCCCGACTTCGGGGATGCGGTCACCGTCAAAGAGGGGGAGATACCTCTTTTCTGGGCCTGCGGCGTGACACCTCAGGTCGCTGCCAGGGAGGCCAGGCCGGAGCTGATGATCACCCATGCCCCAGGCCACATGTTCATCACAGACATCCGTGACGAGGAACTCGCCAGGTTGTAGCCGGGGCTTGTGGAGGGGGATTAGATGAAGCTGATGATCTGTGGTTTCGGCCGGGTGGGGCGAGCCTTCGCCGAGTTGTTGCTTCAGAAGCATCTACTCCTTCAGGACAAGTATGGCCTCGATGTCTCGGTGGGCGCTGTCGTGGACTTGCTTGGAGCATGTGTGCAACTCGACGAGTCCCAGCGGCTCCCCCTGGAGGACCTGTTGCGGTTTGTCTCGGACGGCGGGCAGGTTCACCAGTTCCCGCTCTTCGGCCGGGAGAGTCTAACGGCAGTGAAAGCTATCCAAGGGGGCTCCTTCGACGTACTTATCGAGGCCACCCCCACCAACATTGTGGACGGCGAGCCGGGGCTGACCCACATCCGCACCGCGCTGGGAAAGGGGATGCACGTTATCACCGCCGCCAAGGGGCCGCTGGCGCTTCGCTTCAGCGAGCTCAAGGCCCTGGCAGACCAGAAGGGGGTCAGTCTTAAGTTCAGCGCCGCTACCGCAGCCGCTCTGCCCACCGTGGACGTGGGAGAATTCTGCCTCGCGGGGGCGGAGATCCTGAGCATGGAGGGTATCCTCAACGGTACCACCAATTATATCCTCACGCGCATGCACCGGGAAGGCATTGACTACGAAAATGCCCTGGCTGCAGCTCAGGCGCTTGGCATAGCAGAACCCGATCCATCCCTCGATGTGGAGGGGTGGGACACGGCTAGCAAATTGGTCATCATTGCCAATCACCTGCTCGGTGCTTCCCTCACGCTGAACGACGTGGAGGTCAGCGGCATCACGAGGGTGTCGAGGCAGATGATCGAGGAAGCCAAGGCCCAGGGCAAGTTCATCAAATTGATCGGTCGAGCTGCCAGGAAGGAGGAGCGGGTCGGGGCTCGCGTAGCACCTCGAGCCTTGGGGCCTGAGCACCCTATGGCAAACATACACGGGGCGCAGAAGGGCCTCACCTTCTTGACCGATTCGATGGACAGGGTCACCGTCACCGGCGGCAAGTCGGACCCAACAGGGGCGGCGGCAGCCATGCTCAGAGACCTCATCAACATCCATCGCGCGAGTGGATAAGCCCTCACCCACCCCCTGGCCCCATCCCTCTTCAGCCCCCACCCCGGCCCTCCCCCAACCTTGGGGGAGGGAGCACGGGAGAGGGAGGGGGTGCCCGAAGGGCGGGGGAGGGTGAGGGCTTGGCTTAGCACAGCGATATGTGCGACTCTTGCCTCAATGCGTTTCAATGAAAGGAGAAAGGAGGGAGCGCCTTGACCAAGATAATTGACCTAACCTTGGATATCTACGATGGTATGCTGACTTTCCCTACCCATTGGCACCCTCGAGTGGAAATCACTATCCTGGGGAGGCATCGCCTGGAGGGACGGGCCACCCGCAAGCTGGTGCTGGGCACCCACACCGGCACCCATGTGGACGCGCCACTGCACTTCATCGAGGACGGCCAGTCCATAGACGAG
>JBGVTF010000297.1:0-3130 GCA_041862415.1 Anaerolineae bacterium
AGCTCCATTTTGCTCCTCTATGCCTCGAGATGGTCTTGTTATTATACCACCGCGCTATGGAGGATGCAAATGAAAAGGCCATACCCTCTTAGGGATATGGCCACCGGCTCTTGAAACCCTCTGTCACGGCAGGTGCTCGGGGGTGAATCCTTCGGGCAAAAGGTCGGTAAGAGCAAAAACCCTTCGATGGCCGGCGGTGTCGGCCACGATGACCTGGATGTCGTCTCCAAATTCCATCAAAACTTGACGGCAGGCCCCACAGGGGGTGATGCCGTTCTCGGTGACCACGGCGATGGCCTCGAACTCCCGCTCGCCTTCCGAGACGGCCTTGAAGACAGCCACTCGTTCAGCGCAGATGGACAGACCATAGGAGGCGTTCTCCACGTTGCTGCCTGTGTAAACCCGACCCGACTTGGCCAAGAGGGCTGCCCCCACAGCAAAGTTGGAATAAGGTGCATAGGCCTCTTTTCTGGCTTCAGCAGCCAGGGAGACAAGCCCGTCTTGATTTTTCATCAGCCCTCCAAACCTCCGAGAAGATAACCCAGGGCAATGGAAAGCAGTCCCGCTCCGATCATCTTCAGCCCCCATAACATGATGTTTCCCCGCGAGACCATCCCCAGGAAGGCGCCCAGGCCAAAGAGCGACAGTAAAGCGATGCCCAGCGAGAGGTAGTAGCTAAGGTAGATACCTCCCAGGGAGGCGCTGAAGAAAAAGGGCAAGAGCGCAATCAGAGCGGAGAGAAAAGGAGCAAGGCCGTCTACCACGGCCACGATGATTCCGGCCACCCGCGAGGCTCGCCCGATTCTGGTCTCACTCAGGTCCGTCAGGGTGTGATTCTCCAGCTCATCGAGGTCGCGCTTTCGCTCGGCGGCCTCGGTGAAGTAGGCTCCCCAAAGGCCCGAAATCCCCATAGCGATGGAGGTGGCCAGGCCCGTTGTAATCACCACTGAGGCACTCTCTACGTGAGCCACATAGCTCCCTGTGAGGACGCCAATGATGGTCAATACGCCATCAAAGGCGTTCATCACAAAGTAGCGGCGAGCTATATCGCCTAGCTCAGCGATGTCGTCATACTCCTTGAATTGTCGCAGTCTGCGTTTTAGAAAACTCATTTACGTTGACCTGAGCACCCTGGCGGCCTACTACGGCTCAGTCCTGGAGGGTGGGTACATCATCAAGTATGATGGTGCCTGCCACCGCTTCGTCAATGGAATGTACTGCGCCCCCATTATCCTGAATCACCTTCAGAACCTCATCGTACATGATGTTTTTACCCTGAACAGTGATCTTGGCGTTCTCCACTTTGCGGTCTATCTCGTAGATGCTAATGTTGACCCCGTCAACGCCCTCCAGATTACTCAACTGCTGGGCCCAATCTATGATGGAAGGCTCGTAAGGTTTCAGGACATCGAGCACTAATCGTCTGATGTTATTCATTTTTGTTTTTCTCCCTCTCTTGCTTCGAGCGCGCTGGCACGCCATAGACCACCTGGCCAGGAGGGACATCGCGGGTCACAACGGCGCCAGCCCCCGTCTTGGCCCCTTTCCCTACCTTGACCGGGGCAACCAGCATGGTGTCGCTGCCTATGAAGACATCATCTTCAACAACCGTAGGGTGCTTCCGTTCGCCATCGTAGTTGCAAGTAATCGTGCCGGCCCCGACATTGACGTTGGCACCCAACGTGGCATCGCCCACGTAGCTGAAATGGCCCATCTTGGTGCCTGGCCCCACATAGGAGTTCTTGATCTCGCCAAAGTTGCCAACGTGCACACCCTTGGCCAGATGAGTTCCCTTGCGCAGATGGGCGAATGGACCGACATCAACATCGTCCTCCACTGTGGCTCCTTCGACCACCGAAGCCTGAATGACGCATCCGCTTCCAACGGTGGAGTCACAAATGATGGTATTAGGGCCAATACAGCAGTCACGTCCGATAGCGGTTGCGCCCCGCAGATGGGTATTGGGATAGATTACCGTGTCCTGGCCGACTTCCACTGAAGCCTCAATGTAGGTCGAGGTCGGATCAAGCAAGCTCACCCCGGCCAGCATCCAGCCCTCGTTGATGCGCTGCCGCATGAGCGCCTCAGCTCTGGCCAGCTTGACTCGGTCATCGAGCCTCATGACCTCGGTGACATCAGCCGCTTTGGCTGCCACCGGTTCCCCTTCGGCCACCGCCAGTTCCACCAGGTCTGTAAGGTGGTATTCCCCGTGTTTGGGCTGCAACCTCTCGAGGTGGGACCACAGCCAGGCATCACGAAAGCAGAGAATGCCACTGTTGACCTCTGTGATCTCACGCTGCGCTGGAGTGGCCTCTTTGTGCTCGATGATGCCAACGACCCTGCCAGTCTCATCTCGCAGGACGCGCCCGTAACCTGTCGGATCATCCGGTCGGAAGGCCAAGAGGGTGATAGTCGCTCTATTCTCGGTGTGGTGCGAGAGCATGGCTTCCAGCGTTTGGCGGGTGATGAAGGGCATGTCACCGTGGAGCACCAACACGGTCTTTGCCCGGCCGGCCAGCAACTCTCGTGCCTGCAAAACGGCGTGGCCAGTGCCCAACTGCTCCACATACAAAATCTCCTCACCCAGGACCTGGCGCAACTGTTGTGCACCGTAGCCGACCACCAGAGCCAGGCTAGTCGGCTCCAATTGAGTGGTCACATCGAGGACGTACTTCACCATGGGGCGGCCAGCCAAAGGGTGCAATACTCTCGGGAGTTGCGATTTCATGCGGATACCCTGGCCCGCAGCCAGGACGACGATTGACAAACTCATATAGGCTCATTCCTTACAAACATAAAAAGATGACTAAGGTAACCCCATGCCATGGCACAGGGAATCGCGCCTCAGTCATCGTCGGCACTGTTTCCATATAGGAAGACACGTAATTAGATTGGTCAGGAGGTTGATCTTCTACCACTTTATCTTTGTCTGTGCAAAACCAGAGTCACTCAGACCTGACGGGTTTTGGAAACCCGTCAGGTCCTTTTTGTGAGCTGGGGCGGGAGGACTCGAACCCCCGAATCGCGGCTCCAAAGGCCGCTGCCTTACCACTTGGCGACGCCCCATCGAAAGACTACGGCTGCTTCCCCTATATTCTACCATATTCAACGGATTAACGCAACCAAAGGC
>JBGVTF010000298.1:0-25271 GCA_041862415.1 Anaerolineae bacterium
TCGGCCATTCCGAGGCGTCTCCTCGTGCCGCCTAGTGGATTGGAGCTCAGCCGCCACGCGGGTCTAGCGTGAGAGGCCTGTCCCGAAGACACCTCCGCTGACCAAGTCACCGCCGATGTGCGCACGCATAGCGTGGTCGGCTGCAGCGGGGGTTAGCCGCTGACAATCATATTCTCCAGGCGCTCAATAGTGTGCAACAATACGCTTCTCTCCAATTCTAACAATCGTTCAATCTCTTCGGGCGTGATCTCTATATCTTGACCTGTGCTCTGCCATGTGGACACTTGAACGCGAAAACGTTCATCAACCAGGCTTAAGTTGTGAGTTATGACGTGGCGCTTGGCAAACTGCAGTTCAAGGAAAGTACGATTAGAGTCGTCAATGCCTCCGAACAAGCTCCATCCAAGATCAGATTTAATGATGTCCTCTGCTCGTGTAAGGTTCTGAAAGGCGTTCCCTAGCCTCTGGAGCATCTTCTGACGTGTTCGGGAGCAAAGGAAGTCCGAAGTGCCTGCGAATAGATGACCTTGAGGAAACCTTCGAATAGGCTGACACAATCCTCAAGGCAGTTACCCAGCAAATGGTAACCGGCTTCCTTGCCTCCCTTTGTCTCAATCTCCGATTTCGCACTCAAAAGGATTTCGATGGTCTCAATGCTTCGCTGTAGATGTAGACCCAAGTTGCCTTCTCCACATCTTGGGCAGAACACCGCAATACCATATACAGCATACTTCGCTTTGCACTGATCGCACTCGACGGCACGTTTGAGTTTCTTCTCTGCGTAATGCCGTACACTGGGTAGATGACCAGGCTTGTATATCAATTTGCGTAGTATCTCTTGGGTAACTCGCTGTACGTCTCTCGCCATCAGTGATTGAACCCATTTGGCCTGGTCACGGGTTGTGAATTGCTGAAAACCTCCTTGATGACCACAGTATGGGCAATAGAGATAATCAGGTGACTTCGCTGCTGTATCTCCTTCTCCAACATCATCTGAATCTGATTGCAATTCTTGGGGAGCTATCTTGAAGTAACGAGGTTGACAATCTTGCTGCGGGCATTCACGGCCCACCATTCCATCCTCGTCGGGTTTCAGCGGAATGAAGAACTCATCTTGACCTTGAGCATTCTTGCCCTTGTAGTAGTTTTTCAAGTCGTGCCATTTCATTGTCGAAAACCTTCACCCAACGCTTTGCTCTACATGTTCTGACGCAGAAGCGGCTAACGGCCTGGGC
This sequence comes from Anaerolineae bacterium, assembly GCA_041862415.1. GTDB lineage: Bacteria > Chloroflexota > Anaerolineae > E26-bin7 > E26-bin7 > E26-bin7. The sequence continues at coordinate 1,236 of JBGVTF010000298.1, forward strand.
TTTACCCGCGCCGCGACTGCGGGGAAACCACCTGCGATACAAGACCAACTACAAAGCGCGGGTGGCCGCCGCTGACCGGCCGCGCAAGCAGCGTCGGGTGGAAGCCCTTGTTAGCCGCCGTCCAGCTCTGAATGGTGCTAGCTTGCTTTCAAGTTTCTTCTGGCTAACCAAGTCTTGAGGGTATATCGCAACAAGAATAATCCCGTACTTCCTACAAATACGAGCCTTTTCCTTTATCCTGGCATCATACTCCGGGTCACCCGCAAGCCCAAAGTATTCAATTAACGCTTCACCCACTTTGAAATCACCCCGGAGGTTGCCTTCAGGATAGTGGGGTTCCTTTTCATGGTAGACCCCACGAGCATAGAGAAAATCGTCTATAGTTTTCTCACCGAGTGACAGGCAAACATGACCATCTTTCGCAATGCTTTGAATCCCGCGACTTGCCCTTCGAGTACCATCTTCGAGTACCCCAGCCTGTATCAGAGCATTTAGCCAAGAGCCAAAGACTGCTTTGACGCGGTTGACAGTTGGCTTTCTTGGTAGAAGTCGCAGCAAATCTACCCTATCTGTCGGTTGAATATCAAGCAGGTCAGTCATGCCCTCACCGAAGTTTTGCGTTGGAACACGTCCTATCAAGGCGGCCAAGTCCCGCAGATACTCACAGATACTTGTTTCGGAAGCAGAGTCATCACCAGAACCTTGAAGGACAGTATCACGCAGGCAAGGAGCACAGAAATCAAGATGGTCAATACCAAGCCGTTCTACAAGAGGAACCGGCAAGGAGTCCTCAACAAATTTCTGATTACACAGAGGACAAGTTTTCCACTTGGGTCTTCTGATGGCTTTAGTAAGCCCAAGTCGTTCAGCACGTGACGCGGCAAAGTACATAAGGACATTGTACCATGCATACTGTGAGCAAAGCGGGTCTGCATTCTGCCAAGCCTCTATTTCGGCTGCCGGAGTAATCTTGACTATCTCGTCCGTGATACCCCAATACCAAACCCATTGCTTGCGTGCGATTTGTTCGGCTATAGTTTGGTCGTGTGAAGGCCTCCACCATTTCAAGATATGCTGGTTTTTGGAGTAATGAGGCTCTACCTTGAAGAGGCTATAAGCAGATTTGTCTCGCTGGTCATATATGCTCATCTTGTCTCAAAATGCTCGACTTTGGACTACTTGCGACGCATGATAAGCAGCTAACTAACTGTTTGGTGACAGATGTGTCGCCTAACGTACCTATATACGGATTCTACCCTCTTTCTGCTTTGGCGAGCGCGTCCAGACTATCCAGCGGGCTCCGAACCCGCCCTACCCCGCCCGCCATAACTTGGGCGGACGCCCATGATGCCTGCCTTTGCATCCTGGTATGAAGCAGGGTCGTCTTTTTCTCCCCTGATTGTACGCCAGGTCATCCCGATCAATCTAACGGCGCGGCGGATAACCCGCCAGCGCCAGGCCATAAAGCCCGACCAATCTGTGAGCAACTCAACTATCCACCCAGTTCTCAAACCTAAGGCCCGATACCCTTGAAAACTCTCTGACGTTGTTGGTCACTAATGTCATATCCAAACTGATCCCCTGGGCAGCTATGAGTGTATCCATACGGTGATAGAAGAAACGCCTATCTCCCCAACTGAGTAGGTGTTAAACTCCTTCAACACCTGGTGTGGCCTCTTTTTGATCAAGTAGATGCAGATGTTGGTGTCAAGTAGGTATCTCATCCGAAGAGACCCTCTCGAACTTGTTGCTCAGGCTGGTTTCGGCTCTCCATAAAGTCATCTGAGAACTGTTCCAGGCTATCAAAAAGCGTTTGCCAAGAATCTTGCTCGGGAATTAACACAACCATATTCCCCACTTTCTTGATAAAGACTTGGGTACCATCAAACCGGAACTCTTTGGGAAGCCTAACCGCTTGGCTTCGCCCATTTTTGAATAACTTTGCGGTTCTCATCATACACCTCCCATTCGACATATACCGCTGGCATATACTACCATGAACGGTCCGCAAAGTCAGGGATGGGGCGGGCCCAACGGCGCGGCGGACAACCCGCCAGCGCCAGGCCATAAAGCCCGACCGCCGCGCCGTTATGGCGGCGAGCAAAGCTGCCGCCCGTTACGCCCCATTTTCGACCAATTCCGACAACAATCGTTCAATTAGCCACAGGTCGTAGAGCCACATATTCTGTCCCGGGGATTCCCGCTCGACCCCAATCCCCCCTGAGCCACCTGTTACCTCTACGCCTCTCCAGCGCTTTGCTTTGCGCAGCCCTTTCAAAGCCTCTATCACGGCTTGGGGCGCGTCTTCGTCGGCCACCAGTTTCCCGGCCTGGCTGTGGATTTCGAAGGGTGGCGTTCCCGCCTGTACCAATGTGTAACTGTGCTTTCCAATCGTCTCGACGTGTACCGGGCGTCCGCGGCGGCTACCGTTGAATGCGGTTGCTCCCTCCTGTGTCATAGCTTGGCCAATGCTGAGAATCCCAGATACGTATGGCTTGTCCGAGGGGGGCTCTGCTAATGAAAGTCCTAGCGGTGCCAGGTAGGCGGCTTCTCCGCCCTTGATAGATCTGCCTACCAAAAAGGGGGTGATCACCAAGAACAAGATTATTATGACGATCACTCCAGGGACCCAAACCCTCATGATGTAATTAGCCGGCAAGTCATCCTGGAAAAACACCCACACCCAGAAGTTGCCAAGTATCCACAAAACAAAAAGGTTCTGCATGCCGTACCAGATGAGCACAGGGCGGCGGGCAGCTTTTGCCGTTTCAAGTATTTCGTCGACGTTTCCGCCGTAGATGGCCATTGCTGTGTGCAGTGTGCTCCAACTCTTCAGCGCGCTGATCTCTGGAGTGCTCTCGGGACGCTGGCGGATGGATTCTTTCAACTCTTTGTTCCCCTTGAACAGCAACACCCACCACCAGTACGCCAGGAGGCCGAGCACCCACGGGGTGACGGGAGCGGAGTAAATGCCTAACCCTTTCGTACCAGTACGAGGTATGTCAATGAATTCCAAGGCGTCCAAGTAAGTGACCAGCGCGACGTAAACAACCATCGCGGCGAGTCCGCCCCAAATGTAGATCCGGTAAAGCAGGTAGTCCAAGCCTTCATGCAGACGGGTCATAACATTCTCTCCAGGGGGCAACAACATCCAAGGGGGAGGCTACCTGATTTCGATGTTCATACAAAACAGCCCTTTGTGTACAAGGTTGCTTGCAAATCGTTGTCTGTTCTTGCGAAGCTATTTTAACACAAGGGCGTTTGATTTTCAATGTCACATCCAAACTTATCGCCTGGGCAGCTATGAACATACTACCATGAACAGTCCGCAAAGTCAAGGAATGGGGCGGGCCCAACGGCGTAGCGGATAACCCGCCAGCGCCAGCCCATGAAGCCCGACCACGCAATGTAAAGCCAAACCAAACCATGCCTAAGGATGAGATGCAGACTGCCGGAATAGGCCAAAAACAACAAAAGCCAACCCCTTCCTGGCCTAAGGAGAAGATAGAATGGCCGCCCCCGCAATTCCCCTTCCATCAAAGTTCAGCAATAGCTTTCGCAACAGCCTGTAGAACCATGCTAAATACGATCTCAGCCTTCCCAGTCAAGACTTGACTAGGAAAGCAACAGCCTGTAGAATAGGTAAAGACAAGCGAGTGGCGACGGGATGAGATACGAGAAACTGGTTCGGGAGATAGAGGGCGACAATATGTCCGGGGCTTACGGTCCTGACCAAGCGAGGAGCCGAGGCCCTGGCCCTCCTGGTTGAGGACAGCAAAGCTCCATCAATAGACATTATCAGCCATCATCATACTCAGCAAAGAGAGACTACATGGCAGACATCTCATCGGAAAACAAACGCCTGGCGGAGTACATGAAGCCAGAAGCGCGGGAACGGCTGGCGGCAGTGCCACCCTCGGAGCGGATGCTTCTGCTACCCCACTGTTTGCGCGATAGCCAACGCTGCCAGGCAGACAACACGAAACACGGACTGGCTTGCAGAGGATGTTCGCCCGATTGCACTATCCATCGCCTGCGGCGCGAAGCCCTGGAGCTGGGGTACGGCGGAGTGTGTGTAGCTCCCGGCGGCACACTGGTGTTAGAGTTCCTTGCCCAGCAGAAGCCACGGGGCATCGTGGCCGTGGCCTGCTACAAAGAGCTGGAGATGGGCCTGGAGGCCGTGACAAAGATGGGCCAGGGACCTGACTGGGAGATGCCGGCCGCGGTGATCGTCCCCCTCAGCAAGGACGGCTGCGTGGACACCGAGGTGGACGTGGAGCGCGTGTTGGAAGTGATGCGCTTGCAGACAGAGCCGGAGGCGATGCCTTGCACCCTCCCCCTGGAGACCATCCCCGCCACCGAGCCCGAACCGGTGGCGGACAAGGACGCGACCCTGTGGAGTCGAGTGTGGGGCGACGAGTACTGGTCCGATCTGGTCTCGCCTCTTTTCTACTCCATTTTCAACCGGATGCTGAGCGTAAACGCGGTAGCCGGGGTCCTGCAAGTGATGGGGCTCAGCGACATCGGCGAGCGGCCCCTTTTCAAGCTCTATCGGGGCCACGTCTATTTCAACGCCAGCATCTTGCGCGACATCTTTGAGCACGTGCCACAAGCTTTGCGCAGCGACCCGTTGTTGAGCGTATTCCCACCAGAGGAGGCAGAGAAAGCGCGCCGGGCTCCATTCCGACGGATGCGCCGCCTGGTCGGCGAGTTGCGCCTGTATCTGCTGGACGGCAATGGCCTGATCTTCCGCAACTATCAGCGTCTGGAGAAGTACATCCCTCAATTGCTAACTCATCTGGAGGAGCTCGATAAGCTGGATCTGGGCCAAGCCTCCAACGAGGAACTGCTGGACTACTTCAGTCAGACCCAGCGGTTAGGGCAGACCCATCTACAACTGATCCGCTGGGGATTGGTCTTGCACAACATGAGCCTGTATCACCTCTTGCGCTACACTCTCCAACGATGGTGCGACGATGATGGCACCCTGCTAGCCAAGTTGCTGACCAGCCTGCCGGACAACAAGACCACTGAGGCCAACAGGATGCTGTGGGAGCTAGCCCAGGCAGGCTTGGCCTCACCCACCGTGGCTACCATCTTCCGCGAAGCGGAACCGGAGGCGATCTTTGGCCAGTTGTCCCGCAGCGCTGAGGGGCAACGCTTCATACTGCGCCTCTCTCACTTCCTGGCTGCCCACGGCCATCGCTCCGTCACACGCGATGTCTCTTCCCCGACCTGGGAGGACAATCCCGGCCTGGTGGTCAGCCTGCTGAAAGGCTACGTCACAGCCAGCGAAGGCCTTGACCTCCAGGCGACGGAAAGGCGTCAGGCCCACGAACGGGAAGAAGCCACACGGCAGGTGTTGGCCATGCTCTCCGGCCCCAAACGGACCCTTTTCAAGATATTGCTGGATTACACCCACCGCTACATGACCTTCCGCGAGAACCAGCGTTTCTACCTGGACATGATCTTTTTGCGGTGGCGGCGGGTTTTCCTGGAAATCGGTCGGCGCTTTCGTGAGCGGGAGCTTATCTCCACAGCCGAGGACGTCTTCTTCCTCCGCCTCGACGAAATTGTCCAGGTGATCCGCCAGGGGGTAGACAAGGCTCTGGTAGCAGAGTGGATAGCTATGCGTAAGGAGGAATACGCCAGCTATGGCCAGGGGTTGCCGCCCACCTTTGTCCGTGGCGGGATGGGCTTTGAGGCATTTGACATCCCACCAGGCGGCACCCGATTGCGTGGTTTGGGGGTCAGCCCCGGTTACGTCACCGCGCGGGCGCGGGTGATATCGGACCTGGCGCAATCGCACCTCCTGGAGCCGGGCGAGATCCTGGTGGCCGTCAACGCCGACCCTGGCTGGACACCGCTCTTTGTCACCGCTGGCGGAGTGGTGCTGGAGACCGGAGGAATGCTCTCTCACGGGGCTATCGTCTCGCGGGAGTACGGCATCCCCGCCGTTACCGGCGTGCGCCACGCCACGCGTCAATTGCACAGCGGCCAGTGTATTACGGTGGATGGGAAGAATGGGGTGGTGTCTTGGGCTTGAATGTGTGAAAAGCTGGCAACGGATTTGGAGAACGGATTGAACGGAGGAGCAACGCAAATCTAACCGACGCGGGGAACAGTACCAGTGCGGAGCAAGCCAAAAGGGGCCAGCCCGTATAGGGCGCTGGACGTGACGGGCAACGTGTGAGGGAGGAGCGAGCGATGACGGATTCGGTTCCTGAGAAACTGGGCAAGTACAAGATCATCGAGGAGGTGGGACGGGGCGGCTTTGCCGCCGTCTACAAGGCCGTGGACACCACCCTCAACCGCCCCGTGGCCCTCAAGGTCCTGGCCCCCCACCTGCTGTGGGATCCCACCTTCGTCCGGCGCTTCCAGCGCGAGGCCGAGGTGGCAGCCAACCTCGACCACCCCAACATCGTCACCATCTACGAGGTGAGCCAGATCGAGGGGGTCTACTTCATCGCCATGCAGTTCCTGGAGGGGCGGACGGTAGGCCAGATTCTGGAGGCAGAAGGGCCGTTGCTGGTTTCGGGGGTGCAGGCCATCCTCGAGCAGATCGCTTCTGCCCTGGACTATGCCCACGCTCGTGGCTTTGTCCACCGGGACATCAAGCCCAGCAACATCATCGTGGCCGACGACGGCCGGGCCACGCTGACCGACTTTGGGCTGGTAAAGGCCGGGGAGGGGACCAAGCTCTCCACTACAGGCGTGGTCTTTGGCACGCCGGAGTACATGTCGCCGGAGCAGGCCGAGGGGAAGAAACTGGACGCCCGCAGCGACGTCTACTCGCTGGGGGTGGTGCTGTTCGAGATGCTGGCTGGGCGAGCCCCCTTCATGGCCGACACTACTCCAGCGGTGATGTACAAGCACGTGCACGAGCCCCCTCCGCTGGACGAGTTGCCCTCCGACTTGCCCCAGGGCGTGGTGGCCCTGGTAGAGAAGGCCCTGGCCAAAGACCCGGCTGGCCGTTTCCAGACCATGGCCGAAATGGTGGAAGCTTTGCGGCGGGCTGTGGCTGAGGCTCCCGTGCCCGCCGAGGCAGCGCCGCCGCCTCCACCAGCGGTAGCAGTGGAGGAGAGACCGGCAGAGGCAGCACCCTTGAGGCCGGAGCCTAAGGTTGCTCCACCGCCTTTAGAGCCGGTGACCGTCCCTGAGGAAGAAGCCGTGCCCTCCTGGCGGAGGGTGTCCGGCTGGGCCTGGACACCGGTGCTTGACCAAGCGGCCTTGGGTGCGTCTGTGCTGCTCTTGGCATTGTTCTTGATAAGGGCCTTTAGGGTCAATAGACATGGTGTATGGCCTATGGTGCTCACTCTTGGGATGCTTCTGGCCATCATCGGTGGATTGGCGGGGTGGCTCACCAGGAAACTGGGTGGGCAGATTCGGTGGGGTTTGATGGTTGGTGTACTAGGGACCGTCGGCAGCGGGATGGGCATGACAGCCGACCGCATCGGGCTTGCACCGGCTGCGCTATTGGGAACAGCAACGGGCGCTGCTCTGGGTGGGGGATGGGGACTGCTAACCCGACCGAAGCGACGACGCTGGTCGGGGGCATTCGCCATCGCCGCTTGCGTCTTGCTGTTGAGCGGAAATGGTTACCTGTCCTTTCAACCTCGCTACTGGTGGCGTCAGGTACGGATGTTGCAAACACAATTGTACCCAGTGGCCATCTTGCCCCTCTTGCCGCCAGGCCGCAACCCAGTAGACAGCGTGGGCTTTTCCCCAGACGGGGTGACGCTGGCCTCGGGGTTGCGTGACGGCACCGCGCGGCTGTGCCGGGTCTCCGACGGCACCCTGCTGCGCACCCTGGAAGGGCACACGTCCACAGTGTGCAGCGTGGCCTTCAGCCCGGACGGGGCGACCCTGGCCTCGGGGTCGCACGACGACACGGTACGGCTGTGGCGGGTCTCCGACGGCAGTACCCTGCGCACGCTGGAAGGGCACACGGACTCTGTGTTGAGCGTGGCCTTCAGCCCGGACGGGGCAACCCTGGCCTCGGGGTCGTATGACAGCACGGTGCGGCTGTGGCGGGTCTCCGACGGCAGCCTGCTGCGCACACTGCAAGGGCACACAGACGAGGTGTCGAGCGTGGCCTTCAGCCCCGACGAGGTGACCCTGGCCTCGGGGTCGAAGAACGAGATACGGCTGTGGTGGGTCTCCGACGGCACTCTGCTGCGCACGCTGGAAGGGCACAAATCCTGGGTGACCAGCGTGGCCTTCAGCCCAGACGGGGAGACCCTGGCCTCGGGCTCGTATGACGCCACGGTGCGGCTGTGGCGCGTCTCCGACGGCAGCCTGCTGCGCACGCTGGAAGGGCACACAGGGTTCGTGCAGAGCGTGGCCTTCAGCCCAGACGGGGAGACCCTGGCCTCGGGGTCGGATGACGGCACGGTGCGGCTGTGGGGGGTGGCAACGGATTGAGAGGGATACGTGGACAGGGGGAATTGAACGCGGAAGCGCGGAAGGGTTTCCGCGTGTTCCGCGCCTCCGTGTTTCCGCGATGCAGGTGTCCGTTGAATTCGAAAAGTCCGTTGTCCTGGGGTGAGAAACTGCATCAGCGGAGTAGCGGAACTTGTTCCGCGCCTGATACAACGCGAAACAAGTTTCGCTACTCCGGGACGATGACTGTAGCGACACTTCAAAGTAAAATCAGGAGAGAACCATGACCTACCAAAACATCCTCGTTGAACGAGAAGACCGTATCGCCATCATCACCCTCAACCGCCCTGGTGTCCTCAATGCCCTGAGCCAGGCCACGGTAGATGAGCTAGACGCGGCCATTGACGAGCTAGAGGCCGACGAGAGCGTGAGGGCCATCATCATCACCGGGGCGGGAGAGAAAGCCTTTGCCGCCGGGGCTGACATCAAGGAGTTGCACGCCCTGCAATCGGCCACCGAGGCCGCCGAGTTCATCGGCCGGCGACATCGCTTCCTTTTCAAGCTGGTCAAGTTGCCCAAGCCGGTCATCGCCGCCCTCAACGGCTACGCCCTGGGCGGCGGCTGCGAACTGGCCATGGCCTGCGACATCCGCATCGCCGCCGAGACAGCCCGCCTGGGCCAGCCAGAGATCAACGTGGGCATGATCCCCGGCACCGGCGGCACCCAACGCATGCTCCGCCTGGTGGGACCTGGCATGGCCAAGTACCTCATCATGACCGGCGATCACATCAGCGCTCAAGAGGCCCTGCGCATTGGCCTGGTAGAGAAGGTGGTGCCGCCAGAGAAGTTGATGGATGAAGCCAAGGCCCTGGCCACCAAGTTAGCCGCCAAGCCCCCCATGGCCATAGCCCTGGCCAAGCAAGCCATTGCCATGGGCATGGAGACGGGACTGGAGGAAGGTTGCGCCCACGAGGTGGCCCTCTTTGGCCTGGTCTGCGCCACCGAAGACCGCATTGAAGGCACCAGCGCCTTCCTGGAAAAGCGCCAGCCAGAGTTCAAGGGCAAATGACGTGACAGGGAGAAACAGATTGGACAAATGAGAGAAAATGGTATATCATTCTCCTGCTTCTCCATCGCCCGTCGCATCTCCCCTGAAGGGGTGGCTCAATCTACGGTCGAGGAACTCTTAGTCACCACCTGAAAGCGCACTAGTACACAGCGGCACAAATAAGCTACCGGTTATCAGGATAAGATGAGCATCCTGAGCAGGCCGAAACGTAATGTAGGCCATATCGAAGGGTGCGTCTTTGCAACGAACCTGTGTTTAAGCCGCACCCTTCGATACGCTGGGCTACTCAGGATGCTATGGCTATAACCGGTTGAGCATGCCCCCCGACGTGTACTGGTGAACGTTTTGATATGATGCCCCCGCGACCAATGGGGGCGTTGTTTTGAAAATGGAGAAAACCTTGAGCGAACCCGTCTGGAAAAAATATCTGACCGACTACAACGAGGGCCTGGGAGTGGTCTACGAGCGGTTTGTGCTCAACGAGTATCTGGACAAGCTCCTGGCCCGGCATGAGGTGAAAACCGTCCTCGAAGCGCCTCTCTACGGCATGGCCGGAGTCTCGGGTATCAACAGCGTCCGGTTGGCCCAGCAGGGTTGCGCGGTGACCCTGGCGGATAGCAACGCCGAGCGGCTGGAAGGTGTGACGCGCATCTGGGGAGAACTGGGCCTCTCGGCGGTCTTTGTCCATCACGAGGACATGGGCCGCCTACCCTTTCCCGACGGGTCTTTCGACCTGACCTGGGAATGGGCCGGGTTGTGGTATCTCCGTGATGCCGAGGCCCTGCTGCGAGAATTGGTGCGGACCTCCAGAAAACTGGTCTTCGTGGCCATGCCCAACCGCCTGCAGGTGGGCTACCTGATGCGCAAGTATCTCATTGATCGGGATTTCTTCAAGACCGTTGACGAACGTTGGGTGGATATGGGACGGATCAAGAGCATCCTGCGAGAAGAAGAGGTCAGAATCGTCAAAGAGGGCGTGCTGGACGTGCCTCCATGGCCGGATACGGTCATGCCTGCGGCCGAGGTACTCAAGCGCCTGGGCATCAAGTCAAAGAAGCTGGAAGGGCAATTCAGTGGCGATAGCTGGCAGTGGAGCACGATGGATTACTACCTGGGCAGGAGGCCAGAGCTGCACGCCCAGGTGATGCGCTATGCCTTCCTCGACCGTGCGCCATTGCCCTGGTGGATCAAGGCGGTATGGGCCCATCATCGGTACGTGTTGGGGGATAAGAGATGATAGGGACAAGGCATAAGGGACAAGGGACAGGGATTTGGGGATAGGAGCAGGCGGTTGAAAGTACTCATAACCGGTGGGGCGGGCTTTATCGGCAGTCACACCACGTCGGCTCTGCTGAGTCGGGGCGACCAGGTGGTCTGCCTCGACAACTTTAACGACTACTACAGCCCCCAGCGCAAGCGCAAAAACGTGGCCGAGTTCCGAGACGATCCAGATTACCGACTATACGAAGGCGACATCCGCGACGGGGGGCGGTTGGAAGAGGTCCTTACCAAGGAGAAACCGGATAAGGTCATTCACATCGCAGCCATGGCCGGGGTGCGGCCTTCCATCGAACGCCCTCTGTTGTACGAGGAGGTCAACGTCAAGGGCACCCTCAATGTGCTGGAGGCCGCCCGCCGCCACCGGGTGACCCATTTCCTGTTCGCCTCGTCTTCGTCGGTCTACGGCGGACAGGAGAAGGTGCCCTTTAGCGAAGACACTCCCATCGCCCGCCCTATCTCTCCCTATGCCGCAACTAAAGCGGCCGGGGAACTGCTGTGCCATACCTATCACCACCTGTGCGGCCTTAACGTCACCTGCCTGCGCTTCTTCACCGTCTACGGCCCCAAAGGCCGGCCCGACATGGCCCCCTATCTGTTCACCAAATGGCTCTTTGAAGGGGCAGAGTTGAAGATGTTCGGCGACGGCACTACCTACCGCGACTATACCTACATTGACGACATCGTCTGCGGTGTCGTGGCGGCCCTGGACGCCAACTTTGGCTACGAGATCATCAACCTGGGCAACTCCCAGACGGTGATGCTGCGCGACTTTATTGCCCTGGTGGAGGAGTTGGTAGGCAACAAAGCGCACATCGTGCAACTGCCCATGCAGCCGGGTGACGTGCCGCGCACCTGCGCCGACATCTCCAAGGCCCGCCGCCTGCTGGGCTACGATCCCCGGACCCCGGTTGAAGAGGGCATGAAACACTTCGTGGCCTGGTACCGTCGGGAAGTCCTGGGCGACCAGGCGGACTTGAATCCGCACTCCAGGCCGAAGCGAGGGGAGCCGAAATGACGGTCGCTACTACGGAGAAGGGTTTCGATACGCTTTGCCACTCAACCCAGGGGACAGAGAACGGCGGCTGGCTGGACCAGGTCTGGGCGCTCTTGGAAGACTCCCTGGTCTGGCTCTTTGCGGCAGCTACCATGTACCGCCTCTACCTTTGCCTCCAACCCCCTATCACCAGCACCGATCTGCTGCGCTACATCGGTTTCGGCAAGGAATTCTGGAAATACGGCCTGACCATATACAGCTACCCAGCCAGGCACTTTGTCGGTACACCCTACGCCGAGCTCTGGGCCTATCAGCATTTCATCTATCCGGCCCTGACCATGCTGTTCTTTGCCTTCGTCTCCAAAATCTGGCCAGCGCTGTTTTTCGGCAAATTGGTCCTGACAGCCCTGGAAGGCTTGAACGCCTTTCTCATCTGGAAGATCAGCGACGACCGGCTACTGGCGTTGCTCTACTACATCAGCCCGGCCAGCCTGTGGTGGGTCTCCCGCGAGGGACAATGCGAACCGTTGCTGGTCCTTTTCGGTCTGATAGCCCTCTACTTCCTGTCCCGCCGCCCTCAGTGGGCCTATCTCAACCTGGCCCTGGCCATCCAGACCAAGTATACCCCTGGCTTCCTCTTGCCTCACTTCCTCAGAAAGAGGTTCGGCTGGAGGGAGGGTCTCTTCTTCATCGTCGGCTTCACTCCCAGCATACTGTTCACCCTGCGGAGTGAGTACATCTTCCGTATCTTCGCCCCGAGCTATATGGCCACCGGTTGCAACTCGTACACCTGGAACATCTTTGATGCCGACAAGCTGTGCGGCACCCCTTTCTGGCTGGTGGTAGCCAACGCTCTGCTCACCTACGGTCTTCTAGTCCTATGTCTAGTTTTCGCCGTCCGCAGCGTCCTGAGCCCGTCGAAGGGCAGCGCCCTGAGCCTGTCGAAGGGTGGCCGGGTCTTTGAGTATCTGGGCCTGGCTCTCTTTGTCATCTTTGTGAAATCCCTGGCCCGGGCCGGGTTCTGGTACATTCTGACCATTCCCCTGCTCGCCCTGGCCATTGACGAACCCTGGGAACGCCGGCTATTCTTTTCCCTCTCTCTTTTCGAGATGACGGCGTTCTACAATCTGCTCATCGGGCCTTTCAGTTGGGTCAATGAATCGCCTCCGTACCCATACATGTGGGGGCTTTAATGCTGGAAATCATTCCCAAGATTCCCCTGCAAATGGCCTTTCGCCGCTTCGGCTGGCCCAGGCCGTTGCCATTCAGTCTGGTCATCAGTGTCTGCTACCGCTGCAACTCCCGTTGTCTCACCTGTAATGTCTGGAAGAAGCAAGCCAACGAGCTTTCGCTGGAGGAGTGGGAGCAGGTCTTTGCCAGAATCGGGAGGACGCCCTACTACCTGACTTTCAGCGGCGGCGAGCCTTTTCTACGCCGGGACATCGTGGAGTTGATCGGCCTGGCCTACCAGTACTGCCAGCCCAGAGTCATCACCATCCCAACCAACGGCTTACTCTGTAATACCATCCCGGAGCAAGTGGAGGCCATCCTGAAAGCCGCACCGGGGGCTCAGGTGGGCATCAACCTCTCCCTGGACGGTCTGGGTTCCCAACACGACGAGATACGCAACGCCCCTGGCACCTGGGAGCGGGCTGTGAGAACCTATCGCGCCTTGAGGACCCTCACTCATCCCAACCTGACCTTGAGCGTCCACACCGTCATCTCCCGCTTCAACGTGGCCGACGTCCCAACCATCTACCAGGGCTTGCAGGCTCTTGAGCCCGACTCTTACATCACCGAGATTGCCGAGGAGCGGGTCGAACTGGATACCATGGGAGCCGACATCACTCCCGCCCCTGAGGAGTACGCCCAAGCAGCCGGTTTTCTCATCGAACACTTGCAGGGCCAGCGCTTCAAGGGTCTGGCTCGCTTCGCCCAGGCCTTTCGGATACACTATTATGACCTGGTGAAGCGGATCTTGCATGAACGACGCCAGGTCATCCCTTGCTACGCCGGCTGGGCCTCGGGTCACATTGCCCCCGACGGCGACGTCTGGACCTGCTGCACGCGAGCTGAGCCCATCGGCAATCTCCGCCAGACCGACTACGATTTGAGGCGAATCTGGTTCAGTGAAGAGGCCGCACGGCTGCGGCGGAGCATCGCTGCTGGCGAATGTTACTGCCCCATGGCCAACGCCAGCTACACTAACATGCTCCTCCACCTGCCGACCCTGGCACGGGTGATCCAGGCCATCATCTAGGGAAGGACTGGCAAATTGAGAAGCCAGAAAAGGCACCTGAGGCTCTATCTAGATTTGGGTTTGATCGCGTTGCTGGTGCTTTTCTTTGCCAAAGAGTGGTTCAAAGAAGGCATTCCCATCAGCGACTTTGGAAGCCATGTGGCTTGGACATGGTATCTGCGGAAATCGCTACTGGAAACCCACCGACTCGTCTCGTGGAGTCCATACTGGTTTAACGGTGGACCCTTCCTGGTGATGACACCCACGTTTCTGAGTTATTTCGTCTTTTTGTTGCCCAGCCTCTTCCTGGATCTGACCCTGGCCATAAAGTTGACCGTTGTTGTCTCTCACATCCTTTCCGGCTGGACGATGTACTTCCTGAGCCATCGCTTGGTTGCAGACCATGATGCTTCTCTGCTTGCTTCCATCGCCTACGCCCTCCATCCAGCCCACATCGCGCTCTCGGCCTTTTACTGTCACCTGGAGTACTCCCTATTCTACTGCGTCCTCCCGCTTTTTTATCTAGCCTATCTCGAGGCACTGGAGAGGCACCAGCGAAAACACGTGCTTCTGGCTGGGCTCCTCCTGGGGACCATGTCCTTGCTCTCTATCCAATACACTGTGGTGGCTGGCCTGGGTCTGGCCTTCCTCTTTCTGATCACCCTGACCAGACGGGCACTGGGCTGCCGCCAGGGCAAACTAAGCGCAACGCCGCCTGCTGAGCCTGTCGAAGCATTGAAAGCAATGATAGTTGTCTCGTGGCCAGCCATCAGGGGCTCACTGATCATCGTACTGATTGGGTTGGGATTGGCGGCTTTGTGGTTCATCCCCCTATTCATGGGATGGGACCTGCAAAGTCCCACCTCGCCCAGTTACGCGGAGACAGTTATCTCCTACATGTCTCTAGACAATCCCCTTATGCTCATCAACCGATGGGGTTCTTTGCTGAGGGACAACGCGTCACCCTCGATGATATACCCTTCGGGCCTCCCCACGTGGTCAGCGGGGCCGTACCTAGGTATGTTCTACCTGGGGCTCTCTCTGCTGGCCCTTCTAGCAATGGGTTTCCCCATTCGCTCTTGCGAGAGAACGAGGCCCTTCGACAAGCTCACGACGCGGCACGTGCTGCCCCTACTAGCTATCCTGTTTGCAGGGTTATGGCTATCCATGGGGCCTTACTCACTATACGAAGTCCTTTTCGCACCCAATAGCCCCCTTCGGGAGACCCTGCCAAAGCTTGCGCTCTCTCTGGAAACGAGCCTTATAGCCGCTCTAGGGGGATTGACAATCCTCGGCCTGGCCATCCGGTTGCGGCAAGCCCACTGGCGCAAGGGAGGCCGTGTACTCCTGGCCCTGCTAGTCCTTTCTCCTGCTCTCCTTTTTTTGAAGCCCTTTATGCTGCTGAGGGGAATGGTTCCCCTTGTAGCTCGCATGCGCGTTCCCCTACACTTCTTCTTTCTGACTGTGTTTGCCCTTTGCCCCCTGGTCGGCTTCACTGTGTGGGCCCTAAAACGCCGTCTGCTCCCCCGTCCTTTCAGATGCCTCTACACGTTGGCGGTGATCATTGTCCTGCTGGACTTCTATCCTTATCATCAAACTTTCGCCTGGCAACATGATCCTGGCGAGATTCTTAAGTTGTACGAGCAACTGGGCCAAGATGATGAAGAGTACAGGATCATGAGCCTCGACCCGGATATGCTGGCCCTGGGGATAATCTACTCAAACAAACCAGCCGCCCAGGTCGGGCCGACCTGGGCTTCACCCCGCCTGACTCAGACTTTTTATGTAAAAAGCTTCGAACCCGTCTTTAGGGAGGACAGCAGGAACGCGACCACTTTGTTCGGCGTGGCCAACCTCAAATATCTGGTCATTGATAGGTTCATCCATGGATCCCTGGAGGGATACCTCCACCAGGCCGAAGGATTGCAGCCCGTGGTTGAGACCCCTCTCTTCAGTGCCTTCACCAATACCGCCTGGCGACCCTATGTTCAGGTCTACCCGCGAGGAGCCCTATATGTGGGCGGTTCCGCCTCAACCCTGTTCTCCTTTCTACCCTACTTGTCCCGTGAAGGTATCGCAGTCATCAACGGTCCTTCCAAATACCTGGAAGACTACCCTTTAGATTCCCTGGCCGAGTTTGATATCATCCTGCTGGAAAAACCCAGATTCAGAGACGCAGAACGGTTTGAGCGGCTTCAGAGGTCGGTGAAAGGACGTCTGATCCAGCTAAGAGGGTACGAGCCAGAGGAGATCTCCGATGAGTTGGTGAGCACTCTCAGTTCTGAACAGATAGAACCTGTCGTTGAGTGGCATAGGCCCGATCCCGAAGAGATAATAGTGAACATCCGAACCGGCAGACCGAGCGTCATGATGATCAGCGAGTCTTGGTACCCCCACTGGCACGTCTACGTTGACGGCAAGGAGAGAGAGCTTTTGCAGGTCAATTATGCCTTTCAGGGAGTCAGGCTCGATCAGGGTGAGCACCAGGTAGTGTTCAAATATCAACGACCGATCTACTTTCAACTGGGCTATGGCATCACCGCTCTCACCTTGATAGCCATTGGGGTGGTGCTGGCCCTGGAGGTTTGGCCCCTGAGGCGCCACTGAAGCTATATCCTGGAGGATACCAACTATGTTGGATAGGCTCAGAGACAAGTCAAACGCGCATCGGGAGTTTATGCTACTCCTGATCTTGTATATCTCTTTCCGTCTGATGACGCGGCTCCTTTATCGCCCTGGGGGGCTGATCTACGACTACTCTGACTACTACTTCTTCCGCGCCGTCGCCGAGCTATCAAACCAGGGCTACTATCCATTTATCCACTACTGGATGGAATACCCTCCTCTCTTTCCCTGGCTGAACGTAGGTATCTACCGCCTGAGTCTACTCATCCCCCTCTGGGTAGAGCCACGCTTCTGGTTCTACACCCTCCTCAGCCTGGCCACACTGCCCTTCGAGATAGGCAACCTGAGCGTCCTCTATCTCATCGCCCTGGAACTGTACAATCGGGCAAAGGCTTTGCGCTGCGCCTGGATATACGCCTGCCTCTTCGCCCCCCTCTACACCTGGACGGGGTGGTTCGACGGCATTCCCCTGTTCTTCTTGCTCCTGGCCCTATACTACCTGCTCCGGCAGCGCGGACGGCTGGCCGGCCTGACCACCGGCCTGGGCTTCATGGTCAAAGTCACGCCAGCCCTTCTGCTGCCCCTCAGCTTACGCTCTCTGGCTGGACTATCCAAGAAGATTGGTTATCTGGCACTTGCAGCTCTGACGATGGCCCTGATTTCCCTGCCCTTTCTGCTGATCAGGCCAGCCTTCTTCCTGGCCAGTTTCCGCAGCATGCTGGAGCGCTCCTCGTGGGAGACCATCTGGGCCCTGATGGACGGCTACTTCTCTTATGGCTTGCTCCCGGCTAACCGTTTCGATCCAACCATTGATTTCGCCACCCATTCCTCCCATCTACCCTGGCTCTGGATCACCGTTGCCTTCGGCCTCGTTTATCTGTGGCTCTATACCCGCCGAGTGGACTGGCAAGATCAGCGGGTCATCACGGCCTTCGCTGGCCTCAGTGTCAACCTCTTCTTTATGTATTCCAAAGGTTACAGCCCCCAGATGGCGGTCACGTTGATGCCTTTCATCGTGTTGCTCCTCCCCAACCTGCGGGGAGGCATATACCTCCTGCTGTTGACAGCCATTGACTTCCTCGAAGGGACAGCCTATTTCATCATCTTTCCCGAGGAACGCTGGCTGTTAGTAGGCACAGTCCTATCGCGTTCGGCCCTCATTCTAGCCCTCGCCATCGAGTATGGACTGATCTTCTTCTCCTTTGACTCACTTCGGGTGGAGCGGATCAAACGGCGAGTTTTTTGGACTCTGGTCGCCCTCCTGCTCCTGGCCGCGTGCGCCGCCGTCTACCCGTTGAGCAAAGCTTATGTTGAAAACCGCTACGCCCAGGAAGAATATCGGCCGGTGATTGAACTCCTGCGGACCGAAGCCGAGAAAGGAACAGCCTGCCTCGTCCTGACTGATCAGCCCCTCTATCTCCGCTTCTACCCCTGGATGAGGAAATACATGGACCTGTATCTGGTTGAGGACGAGGAGCAAATTACAGAGGCCGCGACTATATGCAACGAGCTGTGGCTATTTCGAGGGGGCGAAGTTACCCCTGCTGTCAAGGAATGGCTGGAGAAACACGCTCGTCTCGTGAAGGATCACGATTTCGATCAAGGTCAGCTTCTTCGCTACGCGGTTCGTCAAGTGGGGGACGTTGAATGAAGAGAGGAGAGAGTGCAGCGCAGGCCCTGGCCGTTGGCCTCTTCCTGCTGTCCATCTACCTGCTGACCTACAGCGGCCAGTTCCACTCCAGCGATGGCCAGGCCATGTTTGCCGTGACGGAGAGCCTCGTCCGGCGTGGCGACTATGACATCAACCAGCTCCTGTGGATGGGCCAACAGCAGGGCACCTACGGCCTGGATGGTGAGCTCTATTGCCGCAAAGGCATAGCCGCCTCGCTCTTGAGTCTCCCCCTGGCCTGGTTGGGCCTGGTGGTCCCCTTCTGGGGCATGGTGCAAACCACCCTGCTCTTCAACGCCGCAGTCACTGCCCTCACCGGTGCCCTCCTTTATCTTTATGTCAAACGCCTTGGGCACTCCGCAAGCACGTCTTTGGTCCTTTCCCTCGTCTTTGGCCTGGCCACCCTGGCCTGGCCTTACGCCAAATACTTCTTCAGCGATCCTCTGGCCAGCCTGAGCCTTTTCGCCGCTGCCTACTTCCTGCTGCGCTTCCGGGACAGCAGGAAAGCCAGTGACACCCTCTGGGCCGGGACCAGCCTGGGCATGGCCGTGGCTACCCGGTTCGCCAACATCATCACCCTCCCTCTATTCGGCCTCTTGCTGCTGGCATATATGGTGACAAGGGATAAGGGACAAGGGATAAGGGACAAGCCCCTCCCCCCCGTCCTCGCCTTCGCCCTGCCGCTGGCCCTCACCGCCCTCCTCCTGGGTGGCTACAACTACGCCCGCTACGGCGACGTCCTCCAGACAGGCTATCTCCCTCAAGAGACATTCTCAACCCCCTGGCTGGAGGGCATCAGTGGGTTGCTGGTCAGCCCCGGGCGGGGTCTGTTTCTGTACGCCCCCGTCCTGCTGGTCAGCATCCTGGCTATACCGGCCTGCGTCAAGCGCCACCGTGTGGAAGCAACCCTGGCCCTTTTGGTCAGCGCTTCTCACGTCCTTCTGTACGGCCGGTGGTTCTTTTGGCACGCTGGCTACGCCTGGGGACCGCGCTTCCTGGTGCCCATTGTGCCTTTTGCCGTCATCCTCATGGCCCCCTTGGTGGAGAAATTATCTGGCAAGGGGTGGCTGGCTTTCGCTGTCCTGTGCCTGATCAGCGTTGCTATCCAAATCCTGGGGCTGAGTGTAGATTTCACGCTTTTTCAGGAGGGCCTTCTGTTCCGTTTCAGGGAACTGCGCATGTTCGATCCTAGAACCTATTTCGAGTTCCGGTTCTCGCCCCTGCTGGGCCAGTGGGCCCTGCTGCGCCTGGAGAACCTGGACTTTGCCTGGGTGCGGATGATGGGTAGCCCTCCTCGCCTGCAAGTAGACTGGCCCGTCCTGATCTCTAACGTGGCACTGGTGATAGCAACCGCCCTGGGGCTTCGTTGGGTTTTTCTTCGAGAGAGGGAAGAAAACCATCGCGGAAAGTGGGGGATTCTTGTCTTGATGAGTCTATTGGCCTGCGGCGTGACGGCCTTCTCCCTGAGCCATTACAAGGACGATCAGCACAGGGACTACCGGGAGTTGCTGAGCTACCTTGAAGCTCGCTCCCAACCAGAGGACGCCATCATCTTCAACATTCCAGAAGACACGCCCGTCCTGCAGAACCATTACAAAGGCCATCTGCCCGTCTACGGCCTGATTGAGATCAGAGCCCCCGTCATGCCAGCCACAGCGGGCCTGCTGGACGAGCTGGCAGCGCAGCATCCCGGCCTCTGGCTCATCCCCAGCCCCGAACTCTCTGAGAACGGCCTGGATCAATACCTGAGGGAGCGAGGCTATCAGGCCGACGACGAGAGCTTTGGCGAGCTGCGCCTGATCCTCTACGCTTTCCCCAGAAATCCCCTGACTCGCCACACGATTGGAGCCGTCTTCGGTCAGGCCATTGTCTTGGAAAGCTACGCTCTGGATGAAAGTGTCCAGGCTGGCGATGTCCTTCACCTGGACCTGTATTGGCAAGCCTCCACTAAAGTGGCCGAAGACTATCAGGTCTTCGTCCACCTTCTGAGCGAGGACGGTCAACATTGGGCTCAGAAGGACGGGCCGCCAGTGCTGGGCGCTCGCCCTACCTCCAGTTGGCACCCAGGGGAACGACTGACAGACCGGCGTGGACTGCTTCTGGCATCGGACATGCCCCCCGGTTCCTATCACCTCAGAGTGGGGCTGTATCGTCTCAGCGATGGAAGCCGTCTGCTTACCGCCGAGGGAGCCGACGGCCTTGACCTGGGTCCTTTCTCCGTGACCGCCAGCGAGTAGAACCGGCTCAGGGACGAGATTGTCAGAAAGAGTCAGCTATGGTAAAATGGCTTCATTAGACTTTGAGAGGTGGAGATGAGCACACCATCCAAAAGCGCACCCCTGAGAAAGCTGATCTGGGCTCTGCAACAGGTATGGGAGGCGGTGACGACAGATCCCCTGTCCACGCCCCTCTCTGTCTTCTTCGGTTCACGGATTGCCCTCTACGTCCTGGTGCTCTTCTTCGTAGGGTTCTTTCCTGGTAAGCCTGGTGAGAAGCCGAACTTTATCGAGGCCTTTTCACAGTGGGACGGGGCCTGGTACCTCAGCATCGCCACCGACGGGTATCAGTGGCCTGGCAGCCCTGATGTGCAATCCAACGTGGTCTTCTTTCCCCTTTACCCTCTGCTGGGCCGCATAGCAGGCTGGCTGGTTGCCGACGCACAATGGGGTCTGTTCATCGTCTCCAATGTCTCTTTCGCCTTCTACCTTTACTTTCTGTACAAGCTAACCTGCCACGATTTGGATCAGCCCTCGGCCTCGCGGGCCATCTTCTATGCAGCCATCTTCCCCCTTTCCTTCATTTTCTCCTGTCTGTACAGCGAGTCAACATCTTTCGCTTTTACTATTGCAGCCTTCTACTACGCTCGTTTCGGCAAATGGCATCTGGCCATTCCGCTGGCCTTTCTGACCACCCTGACCAGGCTGGCTGGCCTGGCCATCCTGGTCCCTCTGGCTTATGAATACCTTCGACAGAGAGGACTCCGGCCTCAGGCGCTTCTCCTGGCCCTCATTCCCGGCGGCACAGCCAGTTTTGCCTTCTATATGTGGATGTTGACCGGCAGCCCTCTCGCCTTTGCCTCAACCCAGAAAGCATGGTTTCGCAGCTTTGCCTTTCCCTGGCAGGCGTTGAGCATGGGCTTTGAACGGGTACGCTGGCCCCTAGGCCAGTACGTGACTGCCATTGCCATAGTTGACTTTGCCAGCATAATCTTGTTCCTGGGGCTGACCTTGCTGGTGTTCAAGTACCTGCCGGTCGCCCACTGGCTATACTGTATTCCTATATTGCTCCTTTCCCTATCTACGACCATTGACCCGACGAAAGCTCCGCCCACAGGTTCCATACCCAGGTTCCTCATGGCCCTCTTCCCTTGCTTCATGATCCTGGGGAAAATGGGGAGAAACCGCTACCTCGACCAGGCCCTGAGGGCGACTTTTGCCATTCTGTTGGGTATCATCTCGATGTACTTCTTCTCCCACTTCTGGGTGGTATAGTCCCGTAAGGGCGGGGGGCCACCCCAATTCATCCATCTCTCCCGCCGCAATTTGAGTTCAAGATGACAAAAACTGCTGCCAAAATCCACCTGCTGATCATAGGTCTCTACCTTGTTCTGAGCCTGGCTCTCACCTATCCGCTGGTCCTCTACTTCACGACCCATGTGCCAGGCAGCGCCACCTGGGCTTTTGACGAGTACACTTTCCTGTGGAATATGTGGTGGTTCAAATATTCCCTTTTTGACCTTCAAACCAATCCTCTCTACTCCTCCTTCATCTTCTATCCTTTGGGCATCAGTCTGGTTCTCTACACCTACCAACTGCACAACGCCCTGCTGTCCGTGCCCTTGCAACCTTTTCTCTCCCTGGCCACTATCAACAACGTCCTCCTGATAGGCTCCCTCACCCTGAGCGGCTACGGGACCTTTCTGCTGCTCGAGTATCTCCTCAGCACCGGAAAGGAGACATCCCCCACGACAAGACAATGCCGAGGGATGGCCGCCTTTCTGGGAGGGATAGTCTACGCCTTCACCGCCAGCCGCTTCGTCTATCTGGCCCTGGGACACTACAATTTCGCCAGCAACCACTGGATACCTTTCTACGCCCTTTACGTGATCAAGACCATCCGCGAACCGAGGGCGAAAAACGCTCTCTGGGCCGGCGTCTTCCTGACGCTGACGCTGTCCTGCGAGATGACCTATGGTATTTTCCTGGCCGTCTTCACTATCGTGTATTTGCTGTTCACCAGTAGGGAAAAAATCCTTAACACCCAGTTCGCCAAGCGCCTGGGCCTGCTGGCCATCACCTTCCTGCTGACCTACTCGCCTATGCTCTACTTCGCCTTCAGGGAGATGCTCTACGGCGGTTACACCCTGGAGGGGTGGGGCGACGCCCTCAAGCTGTCCACTGACCTTCTGGGCTTCTTCACACCCACCAGGCTCCATCCTTTATGGGGTGGCGACTGGGTTAGAGAACTGAGGGCCGTAGTGGAAGGGACAGCTCGGTTCTCCGACGTGAACACCGTCTTCGTCGGCTACGTGACTCTCCTGCTGGCCTTCTTCGCCCTCTTCAAGTATAGACAGGCTCTCAAAGTCTGGGGGGTGGCCGCTCTGACCTCAGCCATATTGAGCCTGGGCCCTCTCCTCCAGATCAACGGGCAATACCTTTTCGATCTGGACGGCCTGCTGACCGAGGCCAAGGTCACTTTCCCCATGCCCTTCGCTCTGCTACACTATCTACCTATCGCCAACGCCAACCGCGCCCCCAATCGTTTCAGTGTGATCATGACCCTCTCCCTGGCGGTCATGGTTGGCTACGCAGCCTTTTGGATCCTCAACAGAGCATCCTCAAAGTCACTCTATGCGTGTTGCCTATTGTTTCTCACCGCCCTCTCCTTCGAACACCTCTCCATCCCCCTCCCCCTGACCGACGCCCGCATCCCGGAGATTTGCTACCAGATTGGGGCCGAACCTGGACACTTTGCCATCTTGCAGTTGCCGATGGGTTGGCGCAACAGCTTCGGCACCCTGGGCTCTGAACGCACCCAGGCCCAGTACTACCAGGCGGCTCACCACAAGCCCATCATCAGCGGCAATATCTCCCGCAATCCTCCCTTCAAGTTCGAGTACTTCAGACGGATCTCGCCCCTCAAGTCCATCACCGCCTTGGAACTCTACAAAGAAGTTGACGCGGCGACCAGGGAACGAGACACAGTGCTGGCCCCCGAGCTGATCTACCTCTACGATGTGCGCTATCTGCTCATCCTCCCACCCATCCCTGGCCGCCTGCCCTACGCCGACACCATGACCAGGACGGTGGATTACGCCCTGGAGGTCCTTCCCCTGGAGCCGGAACCCGTTTACGACAGGGATGGCGTACTGGCCTATCGGGTGATCCAGCCGCCCCCGCGAACCGACTTTGTCATTGACTTCGGCCTGGAGGAGACAGAGATGTATCGCGGCGAGGGCTGGTCGTGGAACGAAGAGATGGGCGGTGTGAGCGCCAATTGGGCCACCGCCCACCAGGCGCGAGTCTTCATTCCCCTGCGCCAGGAGGGAGACTATAAGCTGACCCTCGCCGCTTTGCCCTTCAGCTATCAGGGGGTACCTCCCCAAAAGGTCCAAGTCACGATGAACGGTCACCCCGTCTCTGAGCTATCTCTGACAGCGAACTGGGCTCCCTACGAAGTGGACATCCCCTCCACAGTTATCCGCTATGGCCTCAACGAGTTGACCCTGCATTTCTCCCACCTGGCCTCGCCCCAGGACGTGCTGCCCGAGAGCTCAG
>JBGVTF010000299.1:0-11533 GCA_041862415.1 Anaerolineae bacterium
GCGTCGGCAACGACCATATAGTTCTCGAAATCCAGACCGGTACCAATGCCCGTCATCCGGCAGCCGGTGCCGGCCTTCCCGCTGATGTGATCCATGAACGGGGCTTCCTCCGTCGTCACGGCGGCGCCCAGCGTTTGCACCATAGTCTTCGACAGGTCGCCGCACACGGCGGAATCCAGCGGTTGATACCCGCTTCCAGGCGCACATTCGCCCCGGAAGAAGGCCCATTCCTCGCACTCGCTGCCATCGGGAAAGACACAGTATCCCACCTGGCCACCCTCTCCTGCTCGGATCTCGACCCGTCCCCCTTGCTCCTCACAGAAGACGGAAGCAGGATTGGGCATACCCGCCGATACAGCACTCCCGCTCATGACTTTAATCGTCACTTCTTCCGATTCTTGGACGAAAAAGCCGCTATCGTCCCGCCCGATGACTGCCTTTTCTACCGTCCAGAGGCCCTCGCTTTGCTTCAAGTCGCCCAAGAGGCCCACTTCTTGGCCTTCAACTTGACACGTATAGTTGAGGCGCTTTCCCTCAAAGGCCAGCGTTGCGCCTGTGCCAGCGAAAAGACACTGGGTGCCATCGGCCAGTTCAATTCGTTCGATGGTCATGGTCACTTCTTCCGATTCTTGGACGAAAAAGCCGCTATCGCCGTGCCCGATGACCACTTTTTCTACTTTCCAGAGGCCCTCGCTTTGCTTCAAGTCGCCCAAGAGACCCACTTCTTGGCCTTCAACTTCACACGTATAGTTGAGACGCTTTCCTTCAAAGGCCAGCGTTGCGCCTGTGCCAGCGAAAGAGCAGCGGGTGCCATCGGGCAATTCAATGATGGTGGCTGGTTGTGGGGCAGCGGGCACTGAAGGAGTGCTCTCAATGACTTCTGTTGGCGTCGGTGGCTGTGGGGGCTGGATTGGTGTGGCCGTTGGCTCGGGTGAAACGCCGCCGCATCCGGCCAGCAACAAAGTGACCAGCATGATACCCATTAGCCGTCGTAGCTTTTTAGTGTTCATGCGTGTGTCGCTCCTTTCTCGAAATGGGGTGATGGTTTTTCTTGAACCAGAAAGGTGTCTCTTCACATTATACTATATTCGCTTTCCAACACAAAATGCCCCTTCAATCTTCCATTTCTTCTTTCTACTGAGTCTCCTTGACCACGATAGGCAGATAGATGTAGGTCCGTTGTTGTGGCCCGCAAGGAGCCAGGAAATTCAGGATGCGCGCCATCACTTCCCCTCTAGTTTCGGGGGTGTTAATTGTTTCAAATGGAAAGGCCATGTAGACCAGCCGGGAGCACCCCCCAGAATCCCACACCAAGGCGGCGTGACCGATCCCGGCCTGGTAGACGAGGGCTGACTGCGCCTGCGGGTCTTCCAGTGACGGCAGGAAATAGTCCACCCGGTCGGCGTAGTATGTTTCGCCTGAGCCGTTGTCGAAGGTAAAGGAGCCCAGTCCGTCGAAGAGGCCGCCTGGGGAGGCCAGAACGATATTGGGGTACGGCTGGGTGTTGCGCTTGAAAGCGTCGCTGCCTTGGTAGATGGCCTTGAGCGTGTCGGTGTAAAAGGCCGGGCCGTAGCCGCGTACCACCAGGTCTAGCCCGATTTCTGACCCACTGATGAACAGCGAGCCCTCTCTGGCAAGAAAGTCGGTCAAAAGATCCTGTTCGGCCGAGGACAGGGCAATCTCTGACGCATCAATTGGGATGGATTCTTCTGGCGAACTTTCCTCGCCTGCCATCCAATCTACGATGGTGTAACCGTACAAACCGACGGCGCCTGTGGAGGCTATGCCTGTGGGCAACATGCTGCGCGCAACGCTATCAAAGGGCTGGGTGATGGCAAAGCCATGCTGGATCACATAGTCCTGCCGATTTGCGCGATGGGCATACATGCGCAGACTGGGTCCGGTCTCGGCTGTATCAGCAATGCTGATGCCGTCATCTTGCCAGACATCATTGCTGCCGTCGTTGCGGCCGTATGCTTCCACCAGCAGGATGTGCGCCTGCCCGTCCGTGCCGACGCGTGCGCCCAGGGTGGGCGAAGGCAACGATTCGCCTCCCGCATTGACGCCAGCGACCCGTACGAAGACGAGTTGCTCCGGCGTCAGGCTGGTCAGACTTAAGGTTGTGCTGGTGACGGTTACGCCGTTGTCCCAGGCAAAGCCGTCGGGACTGGTGTAGACTCGGTAACTGGTGGCCGCGTCACCATAAGTTGTGGCCGGGGGCAGCCAGGTCAGCGTGACCGCGCCGGGGCCACTGTTGCGCACAACCAGTCCCTTGGGCGGTTCAGGCAGGAAGACGGGGTCTACAACGTCTCGGTAGGCAAAGTAGCGCACGATGCCTCGGTAAATGGCCCGCGCCGAAAGTTGCGCAAAGCGGGGATCCAGCAATGCCCGGGTGTCATCTGGATCGTCGTGGAAGGCGATCTCCATCAATACACCGGGCATGGTCGAAAGCAGGCGGACTTCGCCAAAGTTGTCGGCCAGCATACCCTGGTCCACCCAGTCGGGGTCCCACCCAGTTCGGATGTCCTCAACCAGGGTACTGTGGATGAGATACTGCAAAAGGTCTGAGCCTGGCGTCCAGATTCCACCAGCGGTCCCATCGTAGATGTAACTCTCGGTGCCTCGCATGTTGTGATTCACGGAGCCATTGGTGTGCCAGGAGACAAAGACGGCATCTTCGCCAGTCGGCTTCTCCCACTCGGCGTAGCGCGGCCGGGCCGTGACGTCATCGTACCGATCCCAATCCCCGCCCCATAGAGGGCTGACCGGGGCGTAGACGGATGGAGGCGCGCCCTGGAACTTGGCCCAGTAGCGGGAAGCCTCTTCCCAGCGTGGACGCCCACTGGGGCTGGGGCTAAGGGTGAAAAAGCCCCCCAATTCACTACCCATCCCCCCGCCGACGCGCACGGCCCCGGCGCTCACCACCCGCCCCGGAGTGGTAGAGTCGTTGACCAGGCTGACGCTGGCAGGCTGGCCTGCATAGAACGGATACGTCCCCAGGTACCGCCAGGTGAATCCGTGGGCGGTCTGGTCTACACGGCGTTCGCTCGCGCCTCCCGCGTGGGCTACGATGTAGTGGGCATCCGGGGCAGGGGGATCAAGGTCTGCCCCAGAAGAATACCAGACGTAAACGGCATAATTCGCCGTCTGGGCAGGGGTGAAGGGCCAGGTGGCTGTGGCCGTAGCCGTGGCATCCACCGAGGCGTAGCGCACATAGTCGTGCCAGGGGAACGTGCTGGTCACAGACTCGGTGGCTGTGACCCACGTGCCAACCTCGACGTAGCTGGGCGAAAGCACGCTGACGGTGAGTTCGTCGGTGATGAGATCGCGCTCGCGTACCGTCCAGACCTCGGCGCCGGCGTTGTACAGGTAGGGCAGCAGGTATTGGTTGACCACTTCGGCGTTGTTAAAGTCTTCGACCAGGTTTTCCCAGACGGGACGTTGAGTGAGCCACTCCTCCGTAGCGGCGTTCCAGTACCAGCCGTGGCCAGCGCTGACGTAGACCGCCTTGCCGGCCAGAAAGCCGGTCTTGTCTGTCTGCAAAGCAGCAGCTCTCAGTATGCCCTCCCTTTCCTCCGGCTTGTGGGTCGGGGGGGGCTCGTGCAGGAAGGCGGATAGGTCACGGAAGGTACCATCTGGAGCAGCGGGGTCTTGGGCCAGGACGTGGATGATGAGGCGGTTATCGGGGGAGCCTTCCGGGATGCCCGCGGCGGCCATGAGCTCCGCCCGGAAGGGTTGTGTTGTTTTGACAATCTGCTCCACAATCTGGTCAGAAAGCAGGGGGTTGAATTCCTGGGTCAGGAACTCTTCGGGCAGGTCGAGGTAGACGCTGGCCCGAGATCCCTCCACGCTGAGCTGGACCAGCCTGGATCCACCGGGGATGGCCGACCAGACGCCAGTCGCCTGTTCCTCGATGGTCGGCCCGGCAACGAGGGCCTCCAACGCGGCTTCCAGTCGCTGCGTGACGTCGCCGTCTGAGGGCAGTGAGCGCTCCACGCAGTAGACGTCCACGCCACGGCGGAAGCAAACGAGGGTATCGCCAACCGGAGCCTGGGCATGGCTCCGGCTCTGCACGCCAGCGATCAGGAATAAGCCGGACAGCAAAATGGTACCGAGAAGTAGGGTTAGTCGTCGCACCGTTCTCCTTTGTTCTGTAATCTTGACGTATGATCCTCGCCCGCGCTGACCTGGGCAAAGTCGCTGGCAGAGTGGGCGAGGGCGGATTGCCCATATGTGAAAACAACAAAAGCCGACCTTCTCCAAAATATAGTCAGGAAGCGATCGGCCCTCAATGTCTCTTGTTGCATCTCCTGTCTGCTCATTAATTCCTGGCTGTGATGAGGGCAACGATGATGGGACGAATACTTGTTGTCAGGAGTTGTCCATTGACATAGCTATTCACTTGTGTCGGCCTTGGTAGTCTGCCCGTAGAGTGTTGCCATTCTGTTCACCGCCGAGAATGCAGAGTTTTTCTTATACTTCTCAGCGGTCTCAATGGGCTCTGCGGTTCAAAATAGCCCTCCGTGTGCAACACTCAACATAGTCAAAACTTCACAGAGTCTGGCAGTTGATGTATAATTATACCAGATTCCGCAAAAAAAGCGAGCTTCCGCTGTCGCCGCCACCTTGCCACCGGACGTCGTTGCGGCAGCGGAGGAACGGAGCCGGGCGCGAGACCTGGATGCGACGCCGGCCGAGTTGCTGGCTGAGTTGGGAGAGGAGTTCCGATGTTGGCAAAGAAACTGCCCAGGTGGAGGCAGAGCCTGGCCTGGCGGTTGACCACAACCTACCTTCTGACCACCCTGTTGATCGTGCTTGCCCTGAGCGCGGCCGTCTATTTCTCCACCGCCTTTTACCTCGATGAGCGGCTGGAAGCAGAGTTGACCGCCCAGGCCGACTTTTACGCCACCTACGCTGCCCAACTGGCTCCTGACGAGAGAACGCTGGCCGGCCTGGCTCCGACCATCGTCACCCTCTTCGCACCCCAGGCCGACCTCAACGTGCGCTTTTTCGCGGCCAGCAGCGGGGCCCTCCTGGCCGCCACCCAGTACATCGGCCCTCAGCCCAGCCGGGCAGCCCTGATGAAGCTGCGCTACCGCAGCCCGACCGTGTTCACCCAGCCCAGCCGTGACCTGCCGCACCGGCGCTACGCGGCACAGGCGGCCGTGGTCGGCAATCGAACCATCGGCGTCGTCGAGGTGTCCAGATCCACCCTCGCCAGCGAGCGCTTCCTGGCCACCCTGCGCCGCATCCTGCTGATCACCATCCTGGCCGCCGTCGCGACGTCCCTGCTGGTCAGCGTGCTCTTGGCCCGCCGGATGAGTGGCCCCATCCGCGACATGGAACAAGCCACCCAGCACATCGCCGCCGGTGACCTGGACGTCCGCCTGGGCGACCATCCGCCGGACGAGATAGGGCGTTTGGCCGAGAGCATCAACCAGATGGCCGAACGGCTGAAACACCTGGAGGCCGCCCGCACCCAGTTCATCAGCGAAATCTCCCACGACCTGCGCACCCCGCTGACAGCCATCAAGGGCCTGCTGGTCAACTTGATTGACGCCTCCGGGCCAGGCGAACAACCTTCCCTGGAAATCGCCGAACGCGAGACCGACCGCCTGATCCGCCTGGTCAACCAACTGCTGGATTTCTCCCGCTGGCAGGGTGGGCAACTGGAACTCAACCGTCGTCCCGTTGACGTCAGCGCCATCGCCCGCGCCGCCGTTACCCTGAGCGAGGGCCGGGCCCGTCATCGCAACGTCACTTTAAACAGCGTCGTCCCTCCAAGTCTGCCGACGATTTCCGCCGATCCTGACCGTCTGCAGCGGGTCATCCTCAACCTGCTGGACAACGCCATCAAATTCACGCCGAGCGGGGGACAGGTGACGCTGGCCATGACGCAGCGAGAAGACGAGATCGAGGTCAGTGTGCAGGACACGGGGCGGGGCATGAGTGACGAGGAGCAAAAGAGAGCCTTTGAGCCGTATTATGGGAGTGAGGGAGGTGGAGCTGGTCTGGGGCTGACCATCGCGCGGGCCATTGTGGAAGCGCATGGAGGTCGGATGGGCATCGAAAGCAGCCTGGGCCAGGGAACCCGTGTGTGGTTCACCTTCCCCTTGTAACAATTGTTCACATCTCGTTAACAGCCCTGTCACCGGCTAGCAACATTTTCTTGATATGATGGGGGCGTGAAGCGCAAAAAGTGAATTATCACGCTTCACGCATCATGTTTCACGAGAAAGGAGCGACAGATGAACAAGCGATGGTTTATCGGGTTGAGTGTGTTGGTGGTGATGGCCTTGCTTCTTGGTGGATGCCAGAAGCAGCCAACCGCCGAGGAAATCGTGGCCAAACTGGAGGAAGTTGAGGCCAGCACCGAGGATGCCCACGCCGTCCTGGAGTTCAGCGCCATGGGGCAAGGAATGGACGAAGATTTGGTGGTCGAGGTGTGGGAGAAAAAGCCCAACAAATTCCGGGCCGAGGTGCTCGAAGCCAATGACCCTGAACTTGCAGGAGCCATCAATGTGGCCAACGGGCAACAGTTCTGGGCGTACCAGCCCAGCCAGAACGAGGTGGTGGTAGGCGAGGTAGGGCCGGATGAGCCGTCCAGCTTCCGGGGGGCGATCCGGGACATGGAAGACATGATCCGGCAGGCACTCGATGCCACCGATGTAAAGCTGGTGGGTGAAGAGGACGTGGCCGGCGTAGCAACGTACAAGCTGGAGCTTACCCCCAGGGAAGACGACGAGACGTTTCTGCCTGCGGGTAGCAAGGCTACTTTGTGGGTGGATCAGGAGCGATGGGTCGTGTTGCAGGCCTACTTCAGCGGCGGGATCGTCGGTGAGGGCCAGATGCGTGTCCGTTCGTTCGAACTCAACACGGGGCTGGCCGACGATCTTTTCCAGTTCGAAATACCCGAAGGCGCAGAGGTCACCAATGCCGAGGACAAGCGGCCCAAACATCTCACCCTGGACGAGGCCCGGGCCCAGGCCGACTTCCCTTTGCTCGTCCCCACCTACGTGCCGGAAGGCGCGACCCTGATTGATGTCCTCACCGTAGAAGAAGCTTATATGCTCCACTACGACCATTCCATGACCTCGTTCACTGTCATACAGGGACGGTCGCAGGGGGTAAGAGAGGCCCCTCCCGGTCAAAAGACCGAGGTGACCGTGCGCAGTCAGACAGCCAACCTGATCACCGATGGCCTGGGCAACAGTTTTCTGACCTGGATGGAGAACGGGGTGGCGATCACCATCGCCGGCCGCATCAGCCAGGATGAGATCCTGAAGGTTGCCGAGTCGTTGCAGTAACTTGATGGGATGCAGAAGAACGCTGGCAACGCAGTTGCTCAGCGTTCTTCGTGGTTTTTCCGTAGTAACGACTTCAGTCGTTCATAGCGAGGGGCAAAGCGACTAAAGTCGCCACTACGACTCCTATGGAGGATTGATGGACATTGTAGTGCGCACGGTGGGCCTGACCCGCCGCTACAAAATGGGCGATGCCTTCGTGGATGCGCTGCGGGGCGTGGATTTGACCATCGCTCGCGCAGAGTTCGTGGCCCTGGTGGGGCCCTCGGGCTCTGGCAAGTCCACTGTGCTCAATCTCATCGGCGGGCTGGACCGGCCCACGAGCGGCCAGGTGTGGATCAACGGCATCGAGTTGAGCGCCAGCGACGAGCGAACCCTGACCCGGCATCGCCGCCAACACGTGGGCTTTGTTTTTCAGAGCTTTAATCTGTTGCCCCGCCTGACAGCCGAGGAGAACGTGGCCTTGCCCCTGATGTTCAGTGGGGTGCCAGAGAAGGAACGTCGAGCGCGGGCGCGAGTCCTCTTGGAGCGAGTAGGCCTAGGGCCACGCCTGGCCCATCGCCCCACTCAGCTCAGCGGCGGCGAACAGCAGCGTGTGGCCATTGCCCGTGCCCTGGTGGGTCAGCCAGCCCTCCTCCTGGCCGACGAGCCAACTGGCAATCTGGACACAACCACCGGCGCGGAGATAATGGCCCTGCTAAAAGAGTTGAACCAGGAGCGAGGCCTGACCCTGCTGGTCGTCACCCACGACCCGGAGGTGGCCACCTTCGCCGACCGCATCGTCCGGCTGCGGGATGGACGGATTCAGGACAGTGGAGGGCAGCCATGACCTGGCAAGATTTGCTCAAAACGGCCCTGTCCAATCTGGATCGGCACAAGGTCCGCACCGCCCTGTCATCCGTCGGCGTGGCGGTCGGCATCCTGACCATGGTGACGATGCTGTCATTGGGTGTCGGGGTGCAGAGGGAAATGATCAGGAACTTTCAGAGCATTGGGTTGGAGACGCTGACCCTGCGACCCGAATTCGAGGAGCGCAGCCTGTTTAACCAGTTCGGCGAACCGCGACGCACCAAGCTACTGACTCCCATTCTGGCTGACGAGTTACGGGCCCGCCCGGAGGTCGTCAAGGTCACACCTCGCATCTCTCTGCCCAACTCAATGCGCATAAGCCTGAGGATTGATGACCATGAGGTCCGTATCTGGGTTTGGGACGCAGACGACGAGGGGCCAGTTGAGCCCTTTTCCTCGTCCGCCGAAGCGGTAGCTGGCCGGCAGATGGAGTCGGACGAACCGGGTCACATCACCTTGAGCACCAGTTTGCTGGAGGAAATGGACATTGATGATTGCCAGGCTTTGATCGGGCGGGAAGTGGAACTGGTGCTTCGCGCTCCCCGGGGCGAGACGGTCGCCTTCCCATTCACTGTGGTGGGCGTGCTCAACGGCCGGCGAGGGGTTCGACTTGGCTTCAGCGATCAGTTGGCCCTCAAGTCGTGGTGGTACAACGATCCCAAGCTGCTGGAGACCCAGGGCTATGATGCCTTGACCGTCCGCACCACCTCCCTGAGTGCGGCCACCCGGTTGCTGGATGACCTGGAAGCGCAGGGGTTTGAGGTACGTTCGATGAAGATGACGTTGGACATGGCCAACCGGGGTATCCTTATCATGCAGGCCATGTTGGGCTCGGTGGGACTGGTCGCTTTGCTGGTGGCCTGCCTCGGCATCGCCAATACCATGATTATGGCTGTTTACGAACGTACCAAGGAGATCGGCATCCTCAAAGCGGTGGGAGCCGCGCCGCGCCAGATCCGGGGGCTGTTTATCATCGAAGCGGCGCTGATCGGGCTGATCGGTGGAGTGGCTGGGACGGTGGGCGGCTGGCTGTTGGGTCTGGGTCTCAACCGGCTGATCGTCGCTATTATGGCCTGGCAGGAGATAACCATCCCCCAAAACATCCATTTCTTTGCTGTGTCGTGGTGGCTGGTGTTCCTGGCTCTGGCCTTCGCTACGGTGGTGGGGCTGCTGGCTGGGCTGTATCCAGCCGCACGGGCGGCGCGGCTGGACCCGCTCGAGGCGTTGAGGTACGAGTAGGAGCTTCTGAAGTGTTATTTATGATCAAAATTGGTTTGAAATTTTGAGATTTAGACCAAGGAAATCGGGGGAGGGGTTTATCCCTCCCCCCGTTCGTTTGCCGTGTGCTGTGGGGACAATTGATGATTTGAAAATAATCCCAATTGATGGTATCATTGGGGTAAGGAATCGCCCCATGCACATCCACCGTCTGGATCCGTCCGACCGGCGCGACGTGCGCCGCTACATCGAGTTCCCCTTTCGCCTCTACCGCGACAGCCCGCTGTGGGTGCCGCCTTTCGTCAACGAGGTCCGCGCCCAACTCGATCCCCGCCACCATCCCTTCTACCAGCACTCTGAGGCCGCCTTCTTTCTCGCCCTGCAGGGCGAGGAGGTGGTGGGACGCATCGCCGTGCTGGACAACGCCCGCCACAACAAGCACCACGGGAAGCGCACCGCCTTCTTCTACCACTTTGACGTCGTGAACGACCGGACTGTCTCCCGCGCCCTCTTCGACGCCGCTTTCGACTGGGCACGTGAGCGGGGCCTGGACATGATGTGGGGTCCCAAAGGCTTCATGGCCGCCGACGGGCAAGGGCTGCTCGTCGAAGGGTTTGAGCACCGCCCGGCGCTGGGCATCGCCTACAACTATCCCTACTACGGCGAGCTGATGGAGGACGCTGGCTTTGGAAAGCAGCTCGACTTTATCTCCTGTTACCTGGACCGACAGATGAGCATCCCTACCCGATTCCTCGAGGTGGCGGACAAGGTCAAACGGCGGCGTGGCTTCCGCGCCGTGCGCTTTCACACCAAAGGCGAGCTGCGCGCCATGATCTCTCGCGTGGCCGCCGCCTACAACAGCGCCTTCATCGAAGTACAGGGGTATGTACCCGTCACCGAAGCTGAGGCCAAGGCCATCGCCGACCGCATCCTCAGCGTCGCCGATCCCAAGCTGATCCCACTGTTGATGAAAGGGGATGATCTGGTCGGCTTTGTGCTGGCCTACCCAGACATCTCGGCTGCTATCCAACGTTGCCGGGGACGACTGTGGCCCACAGGTTGGTATCACCTGCTGCGCGAGTTCAAGCGCACGCGCTGGCTCAACTTTAACGGCGCGGCCATCCTGGAACCCTACCGTGGCCTGGGCGGCAACGCGCTGCTGTACGCCGAGCTGTACTACACCCTGACTGCGCACACCCAATACCAGTACGCCGACCTGGTACAGGTCCAGGAGACCAACACCCGCATGCTTCAGGAACTGCAGGCATTGGAGGTCAAGCCCTACAAAAAGCACCGCCTCTATCGGCGTTCGCTGGCCTGAGCTTGAGCCTATCCGAAAAGCCACCGGGGCCGGTCTCCGACTGTGTCCCTACAGACAAGTGTACCCACCTGTCAGTCCAGGTCGCATTCGATCCTGATGAAAGCAGGGACAGGCCCGCCGTCGCGCCAAAGTTCAGGTGCGAGCGACGGGCACTGTCGTACCTTTGCCAAGTGCCATTCACCCCCCCCAAAAAAAAGCAATCAAGGAGGAGAAGCATGTCAACGACTGTGTCGGACTCAAGATCCACCCGGCGTGAGCGCTGGGCCTGGTATCTGTACGATTTCGGTAACTCGGCCTACGCCGCCGTCGTTCTGCTGGCCATCTACTCGGCCTATTTCAAAGAGGAGGTGGTCGGCGGGGCGGAGGGCTCCCGGCTGTGGGGGCTGGCGGTGGGTATCGCCATGCTTGTCGTGGCCCTCAGCTCGCCGGTATTGGGGACCATCGCCGACTTTTCCGGGGCCAAGAAGCGCTTTCTCTTTTTCTACACTGCCATAGCCTGCCTGTTCACCGCAGCGCTTTTCTTTGTCCAGAAAGGGGACGTGCTGATCGGTATGCTGTTCTTCGTCGTGGCGGAGATCGGCTACCGGAGCGCGCAGGTCTTTTACAACGCGCTGCTGCCGGAGATTGCCGGCCCTGAGGAGATGGGGCGGATTTCCGGCAACGGCTGGGCCATCGGGTCGGCCGAGGGCATCATTTGTCTGCTCCTGATCCTACCGCCGATTGTTGTGATTGGCGGGGAGTTGATCGTGCGCCTGTCGCTGGTGTTTACGGGGTTTTTCTTCGCGGTCTCTGCCTTTCCTATCTTCCTCTGGCTGCGAGAGCGTGCCGAACCTCAGAAACT
>JBGVTF010000300.1:0-2811 GCA_041862415.1 Anaerolineae bacterium
TGAGCAAAGCCGGCACCGCTGGATTCCACTCCTTGCCCGGCTTCCCCTCCGATCTTGAACGTCATATTATTCTTCGGCATTTTAGCCTCCTTCGCTCAGCACACTAATAACCACCCATAGGTTCAGCTCTTTGGTATGTAAGGGTCGTAGACGCAATGCTCTAAATCCTCACTCCGCCACATCACCGTGTGGTGCATGGCTGAAAGCGAGGATCTCGTCCACGCGAACGAGTAATTCCCTTTCGAGCTGGGGCAGGGGCGGCTTATCCTCCTCGCCGGGCACATACCCATCCAGGATGGATAATTCCCTTACCTCCTCCACCTCACCGAGCAACTGGTATCCAGTGTCCGCTGTCGGGTCCCACACCACAACTGCAATGCGGGGGGTCTGCTGCAGGTTACTCACCGTGCCGGGGCAAAACCAATCCGCCAACACCAGACGCCCGTCGGGTGCAGAGGTGAGCTTGCCCGCAGATGCTACATGGGGCAATCCGGTTGTATCCGCCGTGGCGACGAATACGTGCCGGAGCTTTTCAGCCAGCGTCACCGCCTTCTTGAGTGTTTCTATCTACATTTTCAGAACCACCTTATGTGGCGTGGGGGTGACAAGCTATACCAAAGTGGCATCCAGTTCGATCGCCACTCCACCACGCAAAGCGTTGGAGACAGGACATCCTCTTTCCGCTTCCTGCGCTATCTGTCTAAAGGTCGCCTCGTCAATGCCTGGAACCTGCCCATGCGCTTCGAGGCGCATCTTGGTTATCTTGAAGCCGCCTGCCTCTTGGGGTGACAGCGAGCAGATGGCGTGCGTCTCAATGCGCTGAGGCTGGTATCCTTTCCTGCTGAGCGTGTGTGCAAAGGCCATGCTATAACAGGCGGCATGAGCTGCCGCGATCAACTCTTCAGGGTTGGTGCCAGGTGAGTCCTCAAATCGGGTAGCGAAGCTGTAACGCTCGTCCTTGAGAACGCCACTGCTGCTGGTGATGCGACCGTTGCCGCCACGCAAGTCCCCACTCCACACCGCTTCTGCGGTACGCTTAATATCTGCCATGTCCCATATCCTTTCTCCTGAGTTTCTGACGCGTTACTGCAGGGCGGCGATAATCGCTCTACAGAAAGCGGGTAAGTCATCGGGCCCACGCGAGCTGATCAGGTTGCCATCCTGCACCACCTCCTGGTCCACCCACTGCGCTCCGGCGTTGATGAAATCGTCCTTGATCGCCGAGGTAGACGTGACCCGTTTGCCCTTCACAATGCCTGCGGAGATGGGTACCCACCCAGCGTGGCAGATCATGGCGACGATGCCGCCGCGCTCAAAGATGCCCCTCACCAGGTCGAGCATCGGCGGGTGGCGACGCATCCGATCCGGCGCGTAGCCGCCCGGCACGATGATGGCGTCAAAGTCGTCCGCCGAAACGGCGTTGGCGGCGGAGTCTACTTTCAGCGGATAGTTGTGTTTGCTGTGATATTCTCGCACGCCGGGCATGCCGACGACAGTAACCTCGGCCCCGGTCTCCTGCATGCGCAGGAGGGGGTACCATAACTCCAAGTCCTCATAGTGGTCCTCAGCCAAGATAGCGATGCGTTTACCTTGCAGTTCCATCTAGCTCCCTCCTTTCACTTCTTTAGAGCGCATGTTTTGCTTTTTCAGACTCGCTCTTCAGGAGGCCGCTCAGGCCGGGCAAGGCCAGGTCGATCAGAACAATATCTGGCTGCAGGCTTTGCGCTTGGGCCAGGACCCCTTCGCCTCCACCGGCGGTACCGACGACCACCCCATTGTCGTGCTCCTGCAAGAAGTGGGCTGCAATACGCGAAAAGGTGGGCGTGTCGTCCACGAGGCGAACGGGAACAAGGTTGTGAGAGCGAAAGTAGATGCGATCAGGTACCATTATCATATTACACACTTTTGCCGGGCCTGTCTATCCGTAAACGTACGTAATTCATTCAGGAAAGCCCCGTATTTTTCGTACGGGGCCCGTCGTGATCGTGAAACGTGATCAGGAGAGGGAGGTTGCAGCAGGCTGTCTAACAGAGTGGTCGTAGACCAGAACCCCTCGGTCCCGCAAGGCCAGCATCCCTTCCCGCTCGATTAAAGGGCGGCTGACGGCCTCTAGGCCCTCCTTGCCAGCGGCGACCGTTATACAAGTGAATCAGTCAAACAGAGAAATCATCTCTTCTGAATATAGTTTATCCTTAGAGATGATTTCTGTCTATGACTAAAGTCGCATTTCAGGAAGTTTCAACGGTTCAAGAGCCGGTTTCAGTAGCTAGAACCATCTCTCGGCCCCACGATGGCTTCGAACACAGATCCCATCTTAGGCTCTGAAGTGATTATGGAGGACATCTGGAAAGGGGTCAACAGCGCACGAGTGGTATTAGCAGAACTAACTGGACAGAACCCAAAATGTTTTTACGAGCTAGGACTGTGCCACGCAATCGGGAAGGACGCAATCCTGATGGCGCAAGACATCAAATGGGTGCCTTTTGACTTGCGACACCGACGAACGATCATCTATACGCCAACACCGAGAGGGTGCAAGCAACTGGAAGAAGTGCTGGGAAAGACGCTGGACGGATTGCTGGGGAAGGTGCCAGCGAAATAGGACTTTCAAAAGATTGCGCGGATTTGCAGTCTCTGCCTCGGCGGTGTCTGTTTTGTCATTACGAACAGAGCATGGTGTAATCAAATACAGGTCTCGTCTCCAAGTCACGATAAAGGAATGAGAACATGGAGCTTCAACAACTGATTCGCGAAATCCACTGGATCGAGTGGCAGTTGCGAGCCTTCGAGGACAGGTACGGTCTCCTATCG
>JBGVTF010000301.1:0-6337 GCA_041862415.1 Anaerolineae bacterium
TGTTGATGACCCGATGCCAGGGCACGTCGGTACCCTCGGGCAGGCCGTGCAGAGCCCAGCCCACGGTCCGCGCGCCACGGGGGCTGCCCAGCATCCGCGCAATCTGCCCGTAGGAGGCGACCTTGCCTCTAGGGATCATCGAGACCAGACGATAAACTCTGGAGAAAAAATCACCCACGGCTCTGGAGCTCCTGGGGATCAATACTGGGTCTCTCCTCTCAAACTTAACCTGTGTTGGCGATATCGGCCGGAACCTATTCTAGCATAGCTCTTGTCGGCGGTCAACTGTCAGCGACGGTTGGCTTTTTGAGCCACACACTCCTCTAGGCAAGAGCCCCCTATCACTAGGTGACAAAGAGACATTGTATCTACCTGATATTATGATATAGGCGCGGTCCCTCCCCGACTGGCGGGCAGGCTCCAAAAGTTGGCAGGCTGCTCAGCGTCCGGTCAGCCGGGACGACATCCTGAACGCGCTGTGCCAATTAGATGGGGTGTGAGGTCTACTCCGTAGTTGTTGGCCGTCACTGCTCGCCCGTAAATGCACCAGCGCTGGTGATGGCCTGGACAGAGAAGACAAGAGGCCGTACATTCGGACACAACGCCGAACGTACGGCCTTCGACCCACTGGACCTCTTGACTATCTGGTCATCGTGAGCTAGTACTGCATCGCTACCGAGACCACAGGTACGTTGTACCCATCCACCCTCACATAGGCGCTTTGGCCGTCGAGGTCCGCCGTTTCGTACGTGGCCGTGATGGTGCGTTCCTCACCCGGCCAGAGCGTGAAGTAGTTGTCTTCGTAGAGTACAGGCAGTACCTCTTCGCCGCCCGAGCCCTTGGTGACTTCAACGCGCATGAAGAACGCGATCTCGCTGGAGCCCGCGTTGCTCACCGTTATGGTGGCGGTCTCCTCGCCGTTGTTGCGCACCGCAGATGCAGAGACGCTCACATCGCTGTTGGTCGGGAGACTATTCAGACCGGTCAGGTCAGCGTAGCGCCTCGTGGGTGTGTAATACCATCTACTCGCCTTCTTAAGTAAATCAGTAGTCGTAGAGTACCAGTAGAGGTTGGAGCTTACCAGGGCATTTGACGAGTCTCTGAGTTCGAGCCGTATGAAGTAGGTTGTGGAGAGGCCCGATATGGAGGGAATCGTAAATGCCTCCGCAGCACTGTTCGCTCCTATATCCTGGGTCACCTGGTTCGAGTACTGCTCCGTGAGATCGATGTTGTACACCCTGGCGGAAATCGTCATGCCAGTGTGAGCATCGAGCGTGGAGTTAACCACCATGACTTTTTGGGTATCATAGTCGTACACTACCTGCAGTGGTTTTAGCGCCGTTTTCGCTCCGTAGTACCCACCACCAGGTTTCAGGTAGTAGTCGTACAGGTGCCAGTGAAGCGATGGCCAGGCATTGTCCAGCATCCAGTAGATGGTTCCAGTGGCATTGAAGGTTGTACTGGACTTGTGCGCTCCGTACGCTTCGAACTGGGCGCGGACGGCTTCGTAAGTCGTGAGCTGGGACCTTTCTGCGAACTGTTCCACGCCGCTGGACGTTCCATAGCGCCCATTCGTCGCCTTTTCAAAGACGTCAATGTTAGCAAAGACGCTGCCTTTGGTGCCTGCATGGTAGTCCCAATAGTCATCAATCGGCCAGAGGTGGTCTGGGGGGATGAACTTCTGCAGGCTTTCCAGTGGCGGAACTGCCGCGCCGGGGGACTGTTCTGCACAGAAGCCAAAGGCCCCGCCATCTTTAGTGTCGTAGTACCAGTAGTAAGGCGGCTCCCACTTGTAAGGACCCTCCATCTTTATACCGCCGTCAGGATTCGACCATGTGGCGGCATTCTCACGTTGGAGATTCTGCCAGTGCAGGTTCGACAGTATGCTCTCGTATTGGCTGAGCACATCAGCCGGCGGCGGCTCATCGCTTCCGTGCATCCACACAAAGGCACTCGGGTGGCTGCGCAGATTGCGTATCTGGCTCTCGGTTGAGGCATAGGCGACAGTGTAGTCTTCACTGTCCCAGCTATTCCACTGCTCCCAGTGACTGCAGCAAACCCAACCCACCATGAGCATGATCCCTTCGCGATCGGCTATGTCGTAAAGGTCTTCGTACCCAACTTTTCCCTCAAACCGAATGGCGTTGAGCCCCATGTCCTTCACGTACTGCATCTGGGCTGCATCCCTCTCCGCGAACTCTCCGGTGATCCTGAGCAGCAGGTCCCACACATAAGCCGCACCTCGGATCAGGATGTTCTGCCCATTGACCTTGACACCCCAGTATTGGGTACCGAATGTGGGAGGGGTTAAGTACTCGCTGAACTCACGGATGCCAAAGTTGATCGACCGCCTGTCACTTTCTTGTCCATCAATCTCAAACCATGTGTCAAGCGTGTACAGCTCAGGACTACCATAACCGTACGGCCACCACAGGTCGGGATCAGAAATCCGAAGCTGTGTGTACGTTGACGGATCGAAGGTGACCTCTTTACGCTCATTCGCAGCAAGCGTGACTGGCTGGCTGAAAGAGATGGTCGAGTGACCGGCCTTTGTGATCTCTCCCTTGAGAACCCCTGATACTGGGCTGTCTGAGCCATTGACCACGTCAGCGTACACCGTCAGGTCTGCCGGACTGGTGGCGGGCAGCGGCAGGTCAGTTTTCACGTAAGGATCCCTCACCGCAACAGAACCCGACACGTCGAGATACACCCTGTTCCAGATCCCAACATTCCCGTCAGGGGGATAGGGGTTCCAGTCCACGTACCAGATAAGAAGCTCACCCGACAAGCTTTGTGGGGTCACCTGGAGAGCCAGGGCATTGGCCCCTCCAGGATTGATCAAATCGGTAACGTTGAACTCGTGATTCGCGTAGACGCCGACGACGTTCGATTTATCACCAATCTGCGCTCCATTGAGCCAGACATCGGCCCTGTAGTTGATGCCCTTGAACCTGAGCCAGAACTCCTGCCCTGCTGAAGCGGGTGGAGCTGTGAACTCTACCCGGTACCACCAATCCTGACCGGTCAAATCCGGTACCGAGTCAAGATTCTTCGAGTAGTAGATGTCCTGGTACACACCATTTGCCACCAGCGCCGCAAGAACTGTTGACGGCACGTTGGTGGGATACCAGCCTGACGTGTCATATCCTACTTGGGAGATCGTTGCGCCACCATCCGCCACCTCGTTCGCCGACTTGATCGCCCATCCTTCTGATAGCTCCGGCGGTGAGGCTGCCGAACTGTGCTTTGGCGCCAAAAGCACAACAGCAGCCACCAGGCAGGCCAGAAGAACGTAGAGAACACATTTTTTTGCAGACATCTTTCCTCCTTACATTAGAAACTGTTATTTAGACTATCGGTAGATTATCGGGCCAGCAATCAGCCCTACCATGCGAAACGACATTACACTTCAAATCTTGACATGAGCACCTCCTTTCAACAGAACATCCTTCTCCTATCACAGAAATATCGCAATACCGCAAAAGTTACAACGAGCACCAACGTAACGCCACAGAACCCACTTGGCAGTTAGAGTTGGGTGTGCGCGGAATGTCCAAGGGTAACTCAAAAAGCGCAAAGGTGTACTACAAACTTACCTCCAGGCCCCATCAGGCCAGATCCTGTTATTCTATTTACCGAGGGCAAATTGTAGTCAAACGCCGATCACTTGGAGCCTGCGCAGCAGGCTGGGGGATATGGGGGAGCATCCACTTTTCTCTTTCTCCTCCAACGGAAGAGAAATAGGAGCGAGGGGTGTCCCGTTGCTACAGTGCGGTGGTTGAGCGCTAAATCCCGCTGGCAACCGCAGAACAAACGGTCAAACACATTTTGAGGATTATCTGCAAAGCAAACGAGCGCATAAGTCTTTTCTGTAAGCACTTATATTATACACCCAAATAGGATATTTGTCAATACCTGTAATGGTGATGACCTCAACCAGTTAGTTGCTACCTGAACACCTGCTGCTGCAGAGAATGAGTCTGTTTTTCCAATATCCTCTACCAAACCTGGAACGGTCACCACGGTCAAAGACATTTTGAACTAAATCGTTCGATAACTTATGTCACCCTAAGCAAAGTGAAGGGTCTCGTTCTGTGCAAAGCAGGCTACTACGCTTGCCTGAAACAGGATTCTTCGTCGCTGCACCCCTCAGAATGACATATACATTGGCTATCATTTTCCCAGCATCTTGTTGAGCATTACATTTCCTTCCCAAAAGAGGCAATTCTCAATCAGACTCGGGTCATCACAGTCGCCAAAGGCCACAAAGAGGTCATCAACTGGGCCATCGGTCAGGCCGTGCACAGCCCAGCCCACGGTCCGCGCGCCGTGGGGACTGCCCAGCATCCGTGCAATCTGACCGTAAGAGGCGACCTTGCCCCTGGGAATCATCGAGACCAGACGATAGACTTTCTCAAAAAAGTTCATGAGCGCTTCGAGTACTTGGCGAAATGTTCGAACAGCATCTTGATGAATTATGGGTCAGAAAGAGCGGAACGTCAAAAAGGCAGTCAACCGCCAGCGATGAATTGAAAAGCCCCCTCCGCTTCAAGCAAAGGGGGCTTGATTCTGCACTATTCCGTCTGCGCCAGGTCCATGAAGGTAGTTACTTTCCTGACAGGCTTGCCCCGCCAGGTCTCTTTCTCCTCATCGTCAGGGAAGCGGGGCAGCACGGTGGCCTCGTCGTGCAAGAGCACCTGGTCGCCAGCGGTCAGTTCGTCCATGGCCTTACACGGTGGTGCTTTGGCTGGCACGTTGAAGATGCCAATCTGCTCCCCCTCCCGGTTATAGCGCTTTTCCACGTAGGCCAACCCCAGAAGGTAGCCGTGGCTGTCAATGGCGCAGGAGGTCACCACACCGATGTACTTGCCCCGCTTGTTGACCACCGGATCACCGGTCTTGGGCACCCGCACCCCCTTCTCGTTCATGCGGAAGCGGACCACTTCTTTGCCAGTGTTGTACCCTTTTTCCATCAACGCCCGGCGGCCGATGAAGAAGGGCTTGTGCAACTTGACGTAGCCGCTGAAGCCGGCTTCGATGGGATTGATGCCAAAGGGGCCCACCAGCTCGTGGCCGTACAAGGGCAGCCCGGCCTCGGTGCGGGTCGAATCCCGGCAGGCCAGCCCGGTTGGCTGCAGGCCGAAAGGTTTGCCCTTCTCCAGCAACAGGTTCCAGAAAGCGACCGCCTGGTCAGGATGGACAAATATCTCGTAGCCGATTTCCTCGCCACAATAACCGGTGCGGGCGATCACCAGGTCAAATCCCTGTCCTGAGCCTTTCGAAGGGCCTGCCAACTCCACCTCGATGAGCTCGGTGCGGCGGAGCCTGGCCAGGGCGTCCTTCACCTTCTGGTCGTCGGTCAGGCTCTGCAGGATGGCCAGCGACTCGGGTCCTTGCAGCGCCAGGTCAACGCGCTGCCGTTCGCCTGAGGAGGGGTCCTTGAGGTCCCGCAGGATGGCTTTGCCCAGCACTTCCCTG
This sequence comes from Anaerolineae bacterium, assembly GCA_041862415.1. Lineage (GTDB taxonomy): Bacteria > Chloroflexota > Anaerolineae > E26-bin7 > E26-bin7 > E26-bin7. The sequence goes on from JBGVTF010000301.1 coordinate 5,479, forward strand.
TCAGGATGCTCCCGGTCAATGAGCACCCGTCCCTCATTGACGGCGTTCAGCCAGTCCCAATCCTTGTCAGCGTTAGCGGCGTTGACCACCATCAGGTACAGCTCCGGAGCGCGGTGGTAGACAAAGACGTCGTCAATGACGTTGCCGTCGGGATCCAGCAGATAGCTGTAGAAGGCCTGGCCCACATCGAACCAGCGGACATAGTTGGAGCAGACGAGGTCCAGGAAGTCGGTCGCGTACTCACCGGCGACCTCGAAAACGCCCATGTGGGCCACGTCGAAAAGGCCAGCCCCCTGCCGCACCGCCTGGTGTTCGTCGCTGACGCCGCTGTACCAGACCGGCATCTCCCAACCAGCGAAGGGGATGATCTTCCTAGTCAGCTTCTTGTGCTCCTCGTAGAGAGGGGTGCGCCTGAGGGGCGCATCCTCTGGCTCTTCCCAATGCCACTCCTCTTTCTTCACCCTGGGCCGCACGCTCTCCAGGTTCTTCTGGCCAACAAAGTAGGGCTTGGCAAAGTTGAAAAGTTCCTGATGTCCAGCCTTGAAGAGGGAAAGGCCGTCGGGCATCGGTTCTCCGGGTTTGAAAAGGGGCTCGGCACCATTGAGGCTGTCGCGGAACTTACGCCCTTCCACCTTGAGCCCCTCATCCACCTCGGCGTCCATCAGGAGGTCATCTACCGTCACCGGCCCCTGAACCTTGCGGTAGAGGTCGTCCTCATCGAATAGGACGTAGCCGTCGGACAGGTTGCGGAACCAGGTCTTGACCGGCTCGGTTTGGGTGGGGCTGGTGACCATGATGCAGCGATCCCGGTTCCACTGGTCGGGCTCCAGCCGGAGGACGTGGACGTCATCTATGAGCT
>JBGVTF010000302.1:0-7247 GCA_041862415.1 Anaerolineae bacterium
ACTCTGACGCAGGTACAGGGTCAGAAAGGGCCAGACCAGAAAACTCCCTATAGAGCTTATGAGGGTGCCCAGGAGAAGAATCCAAAACTGAGCAGGGAAATCGCTGACGGTATGTCGAATCTTTGTCTTCATTATTATATCATCACCCGCTTTAAAACTCTACTTTTCCTTCTCCATCGAATTGAATCTGATACCAACGTCGCTCACTATGCCCTAAAAGGCCTCCAGTATAACACGTCTGGAACCGGTCTGTGACCAGGCCGACATGGACACTCAATCCTGATCTCTGCCCTTAGAACCTTTGTTCGGGCGCAACTATATTACACTTAAGGAGCACAAAGGTTCAATCTAGCTCGCCGTGAGATAACTTTAGGCCTGGCAGCTTGCTGCGGGGGTACTTCTTCCTGTTCCTCAGTGCTCACCGGCACCTTGCAGACAATGGGGTGGTGGCGTTGTGCCGTAGGACTGCAACTTCCAGCCCCACCTCACCATCTGAGCACCGATCCAGCCGGCGACCTTTCGGTGCAGTCTCCAATGGCTAGGCTGCCGGAGCCCGGCGGCCTGGATCAGCCGTTCATGCTCTGCTTCCTGCAGCAGGTCTTTGTAATGCTCTTGTTGAACTAGAAAGTCTTTGTGACTCAACATGGCACAATTCTCCTCCTGATGCGACAGGGATAGGTCCATTATCGCGATGTTTTGCCGGATCCGGATCCAGATCGCCGGCGAAGGCTCGGTGCTGCCTGCCGACGATCGGAGTGCCCAACGAATGACGGTGTCTAGCCAATCCTCCGGCGGTTCAGCCCCAGCCGCCATATCCCAGGGAACCCGTTCTCCGTTTCGATCTGTTGGCATGGCTACCTCCGTTGGTGAAATGATTTCGCAATTGTGATCTCACCTTAGTAATCACTTTGTTCTCCTTTCATAAACCTTCCTATCGCTGCAGCGCGAAAGCTACTACTCATCGTATAGGCGATCTACAAGACTACGGATTCCACTTAATGTTCGGCAAACGCCGCGGCACCATTCGGCGGAAGTGCCAGGCCGGATATCCGAGGGTAAGGAGAACCTGTAGTTCCTTCTCTTCAGGGATTCCAAGTACTTCGTGCTGCAAGTGGGGAAACTCTTCGAGGATCAAGTGGATGCTTCCGATGTGACAAGTCCCCAGCCCCATCCGCTCCGCGGCCAGTGTGATGTTGTATGCGGCGTACGTTGCCTCTTCTCGCGCGCAAACAGAGTCTTTCTCACAGTACCCGGCAAGGACTACAGGGGCGTTAAAAAAGAACCGCTTCTTCTTTTGCACGGCTTGTTCAATAAGAGGATCGATATCTTCTACAGAAAGTCCTCCCAAGAATTTCGAGGCGTCTCGCCCATGTTCGATGCTGTGTCTGACTTCTCTGAGCGCGCTTTGGAGTAACTTTGATGCTTTGCTCATCATCCAATACGATCCAATCAAGGAATTGGCGGTTGTAGCCAGTAGGAATCCATCTAGAATGAGAGATCAAGTCACGGATCATCTCGCGAGGTGCGGTTCGGTCTTGATATCTGCGATACGAACGGCGAGCGCGAAGCGCAGTTATCATTACATCAATAGAAGGAAGTTGCTGAGGATCGATCAGCGGGCAATCCTGGAGCGGAATCTTTTCGTGATCAATGGAATCGGTTGGGCAAACAGCAACGCAGTGCCCACACAGGCGGCATATTTCGGGATGAACCACAACTGGTCCGTTCTCTTTCATCTCAAAGACATCTCGAGCGTAGCAAATGTCCGCACACGCTCCACACTGTATGCAGGAATTCCGGTCGATCGCGATCTTTGGCATGATCCCTCCTCCTTGATGACCGTGTCTATTTGCCCAACAGGAAACTCGAGACGGCGTGTAGCGTGCTTTCGATTCGTTCCGAGTTGAGCTGGTAGCACTTGGCGCTGTTGCAGCGGCGCTCAGAAAGATAGCCGGTGGCGCTGAGTTGTTTGAGGTGACGTGAGGCGGCCGACTGGCTAAATCCTAAACTGGCCATGATGTCCTGTGAAGACAGTTCACCTCTCTCCGAGACCAGTTGCAATATCTGCAGACGGTTGTCGTCTGCAAGAGCACTCAGGCGCACAACGATTTCAGCGCGGCTCAAATCTGGGGCGTGGAATTGGGTCCCTTCAGGAAGTCGAGCCCCAAACAGCACCCAAAGGGTGTCGCCACCAGCCCAGGATTTTCCCAGATATGGGCCAACGTGCGCCGAGGGAGCAAAGATGACCTTCTCTGCCCGCTCAAGTTTCCGTTCCCATTTTTCTTCCAGTTCGTGACCTGTGATCAACTGTGCAGCTTCGAGCCTACTCATTTTAGTAAAATCAATTTGCCGGAAGGCTTCTACCGCGTCTCGTAACATTGGCTCTACCCGTTCCCATTCGGGGGCGAAATACTCATCCCACATCTTGCGCAGGTGAGAGACAATCAGGTCCTGCATTGCGGGGGGATCAATGACATAAGAGTAGGCCTGTGCCTCGATTTCTTCGTCTAACCTGTTCATATCAAAGCGTTCTCTTAAAAAGTCCAAGTAGCTGTCAACGTCTTTGAGGATTGCTTCTGGGTCAATGGGGTAAGGTTCGTCGTACCACGTCCGATTCTCCCCGTTAGCCAAAAGCGGAATCTTGGCATAGGCTGTAAGCATTTTGTCGCGCAATGCGGTGGGGTTGCGGGTTGCCAGGTGGTCCACGTATGCGGGAAAGCTTGACCAGCTTTGCTCGGGCGTTATGGCAAAGTGGACACCAACAAACACTAACTTGTGCCGCTTTCGCTCTCTGGGCGTGAGCGCGTTAGCAGTGCGGGTTACCCAGTCACCGAGCCCTGAAATCTCGTCTGCCTTGGTGAGCAGAAATAGGCTGTAAATGGCATTATGAGCCGGCTCCAAGGCCACGGTGACGGGTGCAGCGTTGGGTATCTCGATGAAATCTTCCTGGATAGGCATGTTTTGTCCTCCTTTCCACCCATTATTTCGATTTGCGGGTTATGCGCTTAAGTGGGTTACACACATATTATAGCACAGTTTTTTCTTTTTGTCAAGGGGGAATTTTCTTAATCTCCTTCACCAAACTTGGAACGGTCACGGGTGAACATCTACCGCTTCCCCTTGCTGCCTGAGAACAGATCGTTCGTGCACCGTGGCGCCAGGTAAAGTGGTCAAATTGGACGAAAGAGTGTATAATAGCTTGAATAAGGAGAAAGATAGCTACATGCAAAGAAGCCACGAATCCCGAAAGCTCAGCCGCCCGTGGTTGCCCCTATGGGCGACCGGCATAGTCTTGTTGATCATCGCTGTGGTCTTGCTTACGCCCCCTTCCTCTCTTCTGGGCAAGTGCGATGCGGTAGGTTATGCTATCTGCCATCGCATCCCTGAGCGCTCTTTTCATCTTGTCGGTCGGCCGCTGCCTCTCTGCGCCCGGTGCACAGGTACTTATCTGGGAGCCCTCACAGGCTTTGTGACGATGTGGGTTGTCGGCCACAGGCGAGCCAGCAATCTGCCCCCCACCAGGGTCATCGTCTTACTGGTGGGCTTTATCGGCTCAATGGGCGTGGATGGCCTCAACTCTTACCTGAGCTTTTTCCCCAGCGCACCCTATCTCTACGAGCCCAGCAACCTCCTGCGTTTGACCACAGGCACCCTGAACGGTTTGGCCCTCAGCATCATCGTCCTCCCCGTGTTCAACTTCACTCTCTGGCGAGAGGCCAGCCCCCGCAGGTCTATCCGCAACTTCCGGGAACTGGCTGTAGCCGTGGCTCTGGCGGCTGTGATGGTCCTGATCGTCCAGACCGAGCTCGATTTCCTCCTGTATCCGCTGGCCATCGTGAGCACCCTGGGCGTGTTGGTCATGCTGACAGCCGTCAACACCATGGTTATCCTGATCGTTACCCGCTGGGAGAATATGGCCGAGACCTGGCTCGATGCCCTTCTGCCCGTTTCCTTGGGGCTGCTGGCCACTTTAGCAGAGATTGCAGGTATGGACTTGTTCAGACTTGCTTTGACGCAGCAACTGGGTTTGCCTTTCTAGATGAGGGTGGATACACACTTGGCCATTGGTGCTTTAACGAGGTCTCGCAGTCGAAGGCACGCTTGACAAAAGGCTCTGGATATGCTACCATGAGAGACAGCATCATAGCGATTCTCTCTCTCACATCGGAGAGATTTTTTGTTTGATGGATTGATCTTGGTCTCGCGTAGCGAAGCCCCCACGCTCCCCGACTTGCTGCGCAAGCCCATCTTGCCGTGGCAGGGATAGGAATGCGAACCATTGAATGGGACGACGGCACAGTCAAGATGATTGACCAGCGCAAGCTGCCTCAGGAGTATGTGGTGGTCGAGTTCAATGACTACCGGGAGGTGGCCCGGGCCATCAAAGAGATGTACATCCGCGGCGCACCGGCCATCGGTGCGGCAGCCGCCTTCGGCCTGGCCCTGGGAGCCCGGCAAAGCCAGGCTACGAATCCTGAACAACTCCTGGGCGATTTGGAGAAAGCTGCCAGCGTCCTGCGAGAGACGCGTCCCACGGCCACCAACCTCTTCTGGGCTATCGAGCGCATGCTGGAGCGAGCCCGTCGGGCCGAATACCCCGAGGTCGAAAAAATCGTCAATGCACTGGTGGCCGAGGCCCAACGCCTGGCCGATGAGGACGTAGAGATCAACAAGCGTCTGGGAGCGCACGGGGCGGAGCTGATCGCGGACGGCGACAACATACTGACCCACTGCAACGCAGGGTGCCTGGCCACCGTGGACTATGGCACTGTCCTGGGGGTGGTGCGGGCCGCCCACGAACAAGGCAAGCGCATCCATGTCTGGGTTGACGAAACCCGCCCCCGCCTGCAAGGGGCCCGCCTGACAGCCTGGGAGCTGATGCACGAAGGCATCCCTATGACCCTCGTCGCTGACAATGCTGCCGGCCACCTGATGTACACCGGCCGGGTGGACATTGTCCTTTTCGGGGCCGACCGGGTGGCAGCCAACGGCGACGTGGCCAACAAGGTCGGCAGCTACAAGCTGGCGGTTTTGGCCAAGGAGAACGGCATCCCTTGCTATTCCGTCTCTCCCGTCTCAACTGTGGACCTTTCCCTGGCCAGCGGCAGCGATATTCCCATCGAGGAGCGCGACGCTCGCGAGGTGACTCACATCAGAGACGTACCCATCGCTCCCGAGGGGGTGCCTGTTTACAACCCGGCTTTCGACGTGACGCCTCATCGCTACATCACTGGCATCGTGACTGAGAACGGCATTGTCTACCCTCCCTTTAAGATCAACTTGCGGAAAGTGGTGGGGGGATCGTAACCGATGAGAGAGTTTGAGCCCAATCTCTTAGCCATATCTCTGGGCAGTGTGCCCCATCTGGACCCGGAAACGGCCTGCGAGCTGATCTTGAGGGATTTCCCCCAGATACCAACCTGGCCGCAACTGCCTAAGCGTTCCTTCTTAGAGAATATGTACGTCCAGTACAGTGAGGGCTTTCCCGGCGTCGTGCTGGAGGACGGGCGCATCTATGTGGATCGCAGCCAGGACCTCGACCCAGGTCTGGAGAAGTTGTATCTGGCTTATCTGGAGAACGACCTGGATCACGCGGCCATCAGCGCTGATTACGCGGCCGGGCTGCCAGCCTTCCTCCATGCGCTGGATTCCACGGGCGATCAACTCCTGGCCGTCAAGGGCCAGGTGACGGGGCCTGTCAGTTGGGGGCTTGTGGTCGTTGATCAGAACCGCCGCCCCATTCTCTACGATGAAGTCCTGGCCGATGCGGTGGCCAAGCACCTGCGCCTCAAGGCGGCCTGGCAGGAGCGGGAACTGCGCCAACTCTGTCCCACGGTCATCACTTTCGTTGACGAGCCCTACATGGCTTCCTTCGGCTCGGCCTTCGTCTCCCTGGGCCGGGAGCAGGCCATCACCCTCCTGGAAGAGGTCCTGGCCGGTATCCAGGGGATCAAGGGGGCGCACTGTTGCGGCAACACCGACTGGTCCATCCTGCTGTCTACCTCTGTTGACATCCTCAGCCTGGATGCCTACGAGTACGCCCAGGCTCTATCCCTTTACCCCGACGAAGCAAAGGCTTTCTTGGAACGCGGCGGGATCATCGCCTGGGGCATTGTGCCCACCAGTGAGCAAGTCTATCAAGAAACGGTGGAGAGCCTGGTGGAGAGACTGCACCAGGCCATGAACCTGCTGGTCAAAAAAGGCATCTCCCTCGACCAACTCTTGGAATCCGCCTTGATCTCCGGTTCTTGTGGAGCAGGTCCCCTGCCGGAGCCAACCGCCGAGCGGGTTCTCTCCCTGGCAGTAGAAGTTTCGGCCAGGATGCAAGAGAAGTATTTGTAAATGGAAGGAGAATTTGATGAGTCCATTGACTCTTCGAGAAGAGGTCATCCCTCTTGTCAGGTCAAGCCTGGGATTGAAGAGAAGGGCTTTGGAATTCAACCTGCGGAGGTATCAGGAGCGATTGGCTCAATTCGAACAGCGATACGGAATGAGTTCTCAGGAATTTGCTGCCAAGTTCGACGCCGGCGAATTGGGCGACGAGGCCCATTGGTTCGAATGGCAGTACGTTTTGGAGGCTCAGCAAGGAACACAGAGGCAACTAGAACTTCTGGAAAGTGTTGGTCTATGACCATTCAGGAGTACCTGGCTGAGCTCGATGCAAAGCTCCAGGAACTATCTGAAATTATCCTGACCTCATCCATCCAGCGAGAAATAGACGCCAACCTGGGAATAGGGTTCGTCAAGGGCAGGCTCGTCTTTCTCGATGGCTCAACACTGGACTTCTCGGAGCAACTGCCAGTCGAACGGGCCAAGTTTCGTCTGCACTACATGGATGCAGAGAACAATTTGATCCTTCGATAGGATTCTGCGCCTCACTATCGCCATTTGAAGACTTTCCCTTTTCATTTGCATACCCCACAGGGCGTGGAACAGCACCCGGCGATAACCCTGCTGGAAGTATTGGACAGGATTGAGGCGGTGATCGAGTTCTAGGCGTTTCCGTATTCCCACGCTCAAACACTAAAGGAGAGTCACGCAACGAATGAGCATTGTTGTCACCGGTTCCATTGCCTATGACTACATCATGTCCTTTCCGGGCCGCTTCCGGGAGCACATTCTGCCGGAGAGAATCGAGAGCTTGAGTGTGAGTTTCCTGGTTGACTCCATGCACAAGCGTCGCGGCGGCTGCGCCCCCAACATCGCCTATTCCCTGGCCTTGCTGGGAGAGCGTCCCAAGGTGATGG
>JBGVTF010000303.1:0-4646 GCA_041862415.1 Anaerolineae bacterium
CCAGCCTGATGAGGCCAGGCTGCGGGCCGGTGAGGCTCAGCCGGTGAAGGTGACGGTGGATGCTGGCCGGTTGCCTACCCGTGCTCGTTCCACCGGGGGAATCGTGGTGGCCTCTGCGCTGGGAGCATACCAGGTGCGCCTGGGGGCCAGCCTGTCTTTGCTGAAGACCGTCTGGGCACGGTATTGGGGAGGTATTGCAACGGGGCTGATCATCGCCATGATTTCGTCAGTCATCGTGTTCAGCAGTGTTTATTGGGTCTACCCGGAGTGGAGTCACTACGAGCAGGAGATGGCCTATCTGGTGGGTCAAGTATGGGATAAGGCACGTATCGAGTTTGAACGAGTACTACAGATAGACGCAAAGTCCGCAGGTACGTCTACGCCCACGTCTGCCCTCACTCTAATACCTGCCCCGACATCCTCAGCGATGGAAGTCTCACCTGCGCCGACATCCACACCGACGGAAGCCTCACCTGCGCCGACATCCACACCGACGGAAGTCTCACCTGCGCCTACTCCGACGCTCATTCCAGTGCCGCCTACGTCCGCACCTGTGCCGCCCGCTGCGACGCCAGTTGCGCTTACGCCGACTAAGGCGGTTGTGCTAGCGGGCAAGTTGGCGTACACCGTGTACAACACCGATTTTAAGTACTTTGAGACGATTGTTGTCACGGTGGATGACGAGTATGTGTTGAGCGTGCCGAGTGCCGCCCAGCCCGCCTTTGGCCTGGATGGGAAATGGCTTGCCTTTCGGTCTATCGATCCTGGGGGGATTGGCGTGTTGAATCTAGAAACACGCGCCAGACAGACACTGACCGGTATTGTGCAAGATAGCCATCCTAGTTTTAACCCCGAAAGCCATGACATTGTTTTCTCACGGGATGGTCGCTTGTATCTTGTAGATGTGGTCAGCCGGCCCACAGTCCGCGAAGTGGGGGACTCGACGCTGATTCACGTGGGAATAGCGGCAGGTCACTTTCCAGACTGGTGCCGGGTGGCTCACAAGACGCCAGAGATTGTCTACAGCGGCTCTGCCGAAGGATGGGCCTTTGGCCTGATGTTAACCACGCCGACTTATGACATTCACTATCCCATCACGTGGGAGCTTGGTGATACCATGCCGGCTTGGTCGCCTGATTGCACTCGAATCGCCTTTGCGAGAGAGGAGGATGGGAACTGGGATGTGTATGTCATCAAACCTGACGGCAGCGGGCGTCGCCGTCTGACGAGCGACGGGGCGATAGAGTTTGCTCCGGTGTGGTCGCCAGGTGGCGATTTGATCGCCTTTCTGTCGAATCGGGATGGCCGCTGGGCCATCTGGGTCATAAACCCAAGTGGCCAGAATCTGCGGAAACTGATCGAGGTCGAAGACCGAATCCACACCTTCTCAAACCAGCTGGATCGGTGCATAGATTGGGCGCCATGACCTGTATGGGGCATGGAACATAGCTGCTGCTCAGGATAGACTACGAGAAAAGGTGCCTTATTTCATCACAGTTCAACGGCACCGTCAAAAGAAGGAGGAAATCAAATGACGAACGATAACCGAAATGTAAAGTACGCCATCCGCAAAGTCAGCCTGCTCTCCATCATCCAGTTTGGCCTGGTGGTGGGCACGCTGGCCAGCCTCGTGCCCAGCTTGCTGTGCGGCCTGCTCAGCCTGCCCGCTGCATCTGCCCTGCGAGGTTTCATCGAAAGCTGGAAAAAGATCGAGTTCAAGGTCCTGGAGTGGCAATTTAGCTTCGATCCCGTCGAATTCCTCGGCCTGAGTTCTCTTCTGGAACTCCTGCGGGGCTTGGAACAATCCTGGTGGATGGTACCGGTGGCCGCCCTGGGCACGAGCATTGTCCTGGGGCTTTTCCTGGCTCTGATAGCCGCCCTGGCCGGTTGGGGCTACAACGTTGTGGCTCGGGTCTGGGGTGGCCTGATCCTGGAAGCGGAAGAAATGGAGCGGTACGCTGTCCCGGTACCCCAGGCTGTCCCATCACCGGCTGCGCCTCCACTGGCGTCTGCACCCAGGACCGTCCCGTCACCGGCTGCGCCTCCAGCAGCGCCAGCGCCCCAGGCCGCTGGCGCCTGGCTGATCCAGACAGGGGAAGCCGGAGAACCCTTCCCGCTCCTTAAAGAGGTCACCACCATCGGGCGGGAGCCCGGCAACGACCTGGTGATCGAGTCGCCGGCCGTATCGGGCCGTCACGCCGAGATCAGACGACAGGGGGAACGATACATCCTGTTCGACCTGGGCAGCGCCAACGGCACCCTTGTCAACGGGCGGCTGATCAAGGAGAACATGCTCAAAGAGGGCTTCGTGGTACGTTTCGGCGATGTGGAATTCGTCTTCAGGAGATCGTGATGAGTGCGTGTGTTGCCTGTGGCGTTCCCTTGCGGCCTGGGGCCAAGTTCTGTCCCCACTGCGGGTGTCGTCAGCCAGCCAGGCCAGCACCCGCTCCGGCCCGCCCGCCTACCCGGGTTCTGGAACCTGCCAAATTGGTCATCCGCTGGCCGGGCGGGCATACGCAGGAACAGATTCTTCACAAAGACGTGGTGACCATCGGGCGGGATCCAGCCAGCGATATCATCCTCGCCTTCCCCGTCGTCTCCCGCCGCCACGCCCGGCTCGAAAAAGAGGGGGGAATCTACAAAATAGTTGACCTGGGCAGCACCAACGGCACCTTTGTCAACGGTCAACGGATCAAGCCCGCAAAGGTGCTGGCCAACGGTGACATCGTGCGCATCGGTGACGGGCTGGGCAACTCGATCAGCCTGACCTACCAGGATATGAACGTGCCTGTCGCCGTAAAGCGCCTGGACCTGGGTGCCAGGACGACGATGACCATGGGCCGCGACCCGGCCAGCGACCTCCATCTCGATGCCCCAGTGGTTTCCTGGCATCACGCCCACATCGTCAAACGCGGGACCGACTATGTCTTGCAGGACCTGGACAGCACCAATGGCACTTTCGTTAACGGCTTGCGCGTGCGTCACCAGGTGTTACAGCCAGGCAACGTGGTGCAGATTGGCCCCTACAGGCTGGCTTATAACCGGAAGGGCTTTACCCAGTTCAGCGATGTGGGTAACGTCAGACTGGACGCCATCAGGTTGTGCAAGGAGGTGGGCCGGGGGGTGCACACTAAGGTGATTCTGAGAGACGTCTCGCTCTCCATTTATCCCAGGGAGTTCGTGGCCTTGGTAGGCAGTAGCGGAGCTGGCAAGAGCAGCTTGATGGACGCCCTCAACGGCTTCCGCCGGGAAGGGGTCACGGGGCGGGTACAACTCAACGGCGCCGACTTTTACAGCAACCTGGGCATCTACCGCGCTATGCTGGGCTACGTGCCCCAGGATGATATCATCCACCGGGACCTGCCGGTGGCCAACGCGCTGCGCTACGCCGCCCGGCTGCGGCTGCCGGCCGATACTACCGCCGAGCAGATCGAGACCCGCATTGACAAAGTGCTGGAAGACGTAGGCATGGAGCAGCAAGAGGCGCAAGTGGTGAGCTGTCTCAGCGGCGGTCAGCGTAAAAGGGTCAACATCAGCATGGAATTGCTAACCAGGCCTAACCTCTTTTTCCTGGACGAGCCCACCTCGGGATTGGACCCCGGCCTTGAAAAGAAGATGATGGACCTCCTGCGCCGTCTGGCTGACGAAGGACGGACCATCATCCTGGTGACCCACGCTACGGCCAACATCCGGACGTGTAACCACGTGGCTTTCATGTCGCAGGGACGGCTCTGTTTTTTCGGCCCTCCTAATGAAGCTCTGCGTTTCTTCGGTGTGCAAAGCAACGACTTTGCCGACATTTACAGCAAGCTAGAGGAGCGCCTTGATTCCCCCAACACACCCGTTCCAACCGAGCTTCAACCCATCTATGACAAGTTTCAGCCTAATCCCCCACCACAGCCAGCACGACGGCCCTCCTTCTGGGAGAACCTGACGTCCGCTTTCAGGAAGCCAGATGGGGAGAAACCGGGGATGCCCGCTGCATTCCTTTGGGAGGAGTACTTCAAAAGATCGCCTTACTATCAGCAGTACGTGGCTGGCCGGCTGAACCAGCCAGCCAGCCCCTTGCCCTTCAGCGCTGCCTTGCCCCAGGCACAGGGTATTAGCGAGAGCCCACGAGCCGCAGCTCTGCGCCAGTTCTGGATACTGAGCCAGCGCTACTTTGAGCTGGTGGTGCGTGACAAGCTCAGTCTTTTCATCCTGCTGGCCGTCATGCCTATCATCGGATTGTTGCTGGTCCTTATTGCCGGTCAGCACGACCTGGTAGGAGAAGCAGACCATGTGATCAGAAACATGGACACCTATAAGCCGTTCTTCGCCGCTCAAAAGCTCCTCTTCATGCTGGCCCTGGCCGCTGTGCTCTTGGGCACCTTTGGAGCAGCCTATGAGATTGTAAACGAGCTATCTACCGGCGGGAGCGGATGATCAATCTGCAACTGGTGCCCTATATCCTGTCCAAAGTGACCGTGCTCTTTCTGTTCAGCCTGGTGCAGAGCTGGGCACTGCTGTGGGTCTTGAGCCGTAAGGTGGAGCTGCCGGCCGAGGGCGCGCTGCTGCCGGGGCCGCTGGAGATGTACGTCACCCTGGTCCTGGCCACTCTGGCCAGCATCCTGATGGGGCTGCTCATCTCGAGCCTGGCTTCCAAC
>JBGVTF010000304.1:0-2044 GCA_041862415.1 Anaerolineae bacterium
CAGGCTCTGGCCCGCCTGGCCGAGGCGGGAGTGGACCTGAGTTGCATCCAGCGGGACGATGAGATTATCACAGGTCTGATGTTCATTCCCGTGACCCCCGACGGCGAACGCACCATGTTCGGCTACCGGGGGGCCAACCCCCGGTTGGATCCTGCGTTGCTGGATGAGGTGTACATCGCTCAGGCGGACGTTTTCCACCTCTCCGGTTATGCACTCCTGGCCGAACCCCAACGGAGCGCTGCCCGGCAAGCTGTGGAAATGGCCCACCAAGCAGGTGTGACCATCTCCCTGGACGTGGGACTGGAGGCAGCGGCCAGGGCCATTGAGGAAGTGAAAGCACTGATGCCTCTGGTGGATTTCATCTTCCCCAACCGGGCTGAGGCAGAGCATCTTACTGGCAGCAGCGACGTGAAGGAGGCCGTGAGGGTACTGCTAGGGTATGGGATAGAGACGGTGGCCCTCAAGTTGGGCGAGCAAGGTTGCATAGTCGGTAACGAAGGAGAGATCTTTTCGGTTCCGACTTGTGCTGTGGAAGTGCAAGACACCACCGGAGCAGGAGATAGCTTTGACGCTGGCTTCATCCTGGGCCGGCTGTGGGGCATGGGGGCCCGCGAATCGGCCATCCTGGCCAACGCCCTGGGTGCTCTGGCCGCCTCCGCCGTGGGTGCGGGGGATGCTCTGCCGGGGCCGGAGAAAGCACGGGCTCTGTTGCAGGGGTCTCTGTCGGACCCTGCCTGGCAGGATTGGACGGGGGAAATCTATAGCGTCTTAGATCATCTAGGCTGTTGTACTGGCTGAACTCGCTGCTTTTGGGCAGCAACGCAATGCATGACTGGAGAATTGACGAGCATTCAGAGACATAGGTGATCTTTGGTACCGGACACTTTTTGCGGCAACAGGCCGTGAACTGTCCAGATCGAGCCCCGCCGGGGCATGAAGTGCCCCGGCTACAGAGCTCCCACCCCGTAAACGGGGTTCTCGAGCCCGATTTATCGGGCGGAAGCTCTGTAGCCCGGCGACTTCATCGCCGGGCGGCCTCTGACGAGGCGATCACGCGCGGTTTTCCTAAAAGTGTCCGGTAGTGAAAGGTGATCAGGAATGCCTGAGTACACCAAGAAGCAAGGCCAGTATCTTGCCTTCATCTACAACTACACCAGAATTAACGGTCGGCCTCCCGCAGAGGCAGACATGCAGCGCTACTTCCGCGTGAGCCCGCCTACTGTCCATCAGATGGTGCTTACGCTGGAGAAGCGGGGGTTCATTACCAGGGAGCCAGGGAAGGCGCGGAGTATCAGGGTGTTGCTGCCACCAGAGGAACTTCCCTACCTTGAATAGAGGGGCTATGCGAGAGTATACCAAGAGGACCAAACGGTTGATACGGGAATGGATGACAGAGGCATATGAGAGAGAGCTGCATCGAGAACTGACGAAGCTCGATGAGAGCTTTGCTGAATGACGAGTTGCTGGAAGCGATAAACGGCGCAATTGAATTCTTCCGGTCGCTGCAAGGGCGGGATGAGCTGCGGACCAGAGAAGGCGATTGGTGGCGTCGCTAGAAGGAGTACGTTCATGTTACCTGAATGGAAAGAAAGGCTGAACAGCCTGCGGCTGGAGTCTTTGGAAGACCTGTTCGGTGTGAAGAAGCCCATTATCGGCATGGTCCACCTGTTGCCCTTGCCTGGTGCGCCGGGCTACACCGGCTACGGGATGGACCTTGTCATCGAGCGAGCCCTGCAGGATGCCAAGGCGCTGCTGGATGGCGGGGTGGATGCCCTGATGGTCGAGAACATGTGGGACCTGCCCTATTACGTAGGGGCCGACGTCCCGCCCGAGGAGATGACGGCTCAAGCCGTGGCCGCCCGGGCTGTGGTGGAAGCCGTGGATGTGCCGGTGGGGATCAACGTGATCCACAACGGTGGGGTGGTCACCCTCTCCATCGCCGTGGCCGCCGGGGCCGATTTCATCCGGGTCTGCCTGCTCACCGGGGCGCGGGTGTGGGACACGGGCGAGTTCGACCACGGCTGTGCCGCTGACCTCGTCCGCA
>JBGVTF010000305.1:0-5373 GCA_041862415.1 Anaerolineae bacterium
AAAAAGGGCGGAGCAGGTTTGGCGTTGGAATTGGTCCGCACCCCCGACATCCTGGCCGAGGTAGCTACCCAACGCGCCGAGTTGGGTCGGCCACGGGTGGTGGTGGGCTTTGCTGCCGAAACCCAGGACCTGGTAGCCAACGCCCAGGCCAAGTTGGTGGCCAAGCACCTGGACCTGATGGTGGCTAACGACGCCCGCCAGGCCATGGGAGCCGACGTCAACCAGGTGACCCTCCTTGATGCTTCAGGGGGCGTCGAGGAACTGCCGCTGCTGCCCAAGGATGAAGTAGCGGAACGGGTGATGGATCGGGTCATCGAACTGTTGCAAGGAGGTAGCCATGAACAAGGGATGGAATGACGCCATAACCGATGTGCCCGGCATCAAAGTCGGGCACGCCACCCACGAGGAGGCCCTGACCGGCTGTACGGTCGTCCTTTGTCAGGACGGCGCTGTAGGTGGGGTGGACCAGCGGGGCGGCGCGCCTGGCACCCGCGAGACGGACTCTATGCAGCCTATGCATCTTGTGCAGTCAGCCCACGCTATTGTCCTGGCCGGGGGGAGCGCTTTCGGCCTGGAGGCGGCCACCGGTGTGGTGCGCTATCTGGAAGAACGAGGGATCGGCTACGATACCCAGGTGGCCACCGTGCCCATCGTTCCAGCAGCCATCCTCTTCGATCTGGGCCTCGGTGACGCGGCCGTGCGCCCCGACGCGGCCATGGGCTACGCCGCCTGCCAGGCGGCTGACGATGGCCCCCCTTCGACAGGCCGCCAGGGTAACGTGGGGGCTGGCACCGGGGCCACAGTGGGCAAGATCATGGGGCACGAGCAAGCCATGAAAGCCGGACTGGGCACAGCCAGTGTTGACCTGGGTGAAGGGCTCGTAGTGGGCGCTATCGTGGCCGTCAACGCTTTTGGTGACGTCATAGACCCGCAGACGGGGCAGATCCTGGCCGGCGCGCGGTCGCTGGATGGCACAGGCTTTGCCGATACCCTGGCCGTGATGAAGAGCCTGGTCGGCAAGACCATCCCTTCGACAGGCTCAGGGCACCGCCTGGAGTTTGCAGGGCCAAGGGATACCGTCATCGGTGTGGTGGCTACCAACGCCCGACTCAACAAAGAGGAAGCCAACAAGGTAGCCCAGATGGCCCACGACGGCCTGGCCCGGGCTGTGCGCCCGGCCCACACCATGTTCGACGGCGATACCCTCTTTGCCCTGGCCACAGGTAGCATCGAGGCCGACGTCAACACCGTGGGGGCCTACGCTGCCGAGGTGGTGGCCCAGGCCATCGTGTGGGCCGTCAAGACCGCTGAGGGGGTGGCTGGGCTGCCGGCCTGGCGGGACCTTGCGAAGGAGGGATCGTCATGCCTCTAAAAGTGCCGACCCGACACAACGAGAAACTGAAACAAGTAGTGAAACGCATCAACCAGGATGCGGAACTGCAGCAACTCTGGCGCTGCGCCAACATCATCGCCGTGGATCGCTCCAGCATCACTGACCATGGTGAAGTGCACATCCGCATCATGGCCAACGCCGCCCTCAAGATGCTGCGCCTCCTGGCCGAAGCCGGGGTCCAGATGAGCGTCGAGGCCGACTACCAACTCACCAAGGAGGACGCCGAGGTGATCGTCGTGCTGGCCGCCTGCCTCCACGACCTGGGCATTGCCATCCACCGCGACAACCACGAACAGTACAGCCTGACCCTCGCTTACCCCAAGTTGCGGGAACTCCTGGCCGACGTCTATGAAGAGCCGCAGAGGACCATCATCACGGCCGAGACGTTGCACGCCATCATCGCTCACCATTGGGATGAGCGCTGCCTGACCATCGAGGCTGGCATCGTCAAAGTGGCTGACGCCCTGGACATCACTGAGGGCCGCTCTCGCATCCCCTTCGAGGCCGGCGATACCGGCATCCACGCTGTCTCAGCGGCGGCCATTGACAGCGTCTCCCTGCTAAAAGGCGAAGAGGTTCCCATTCGTGTTGAGATAGCCATGAGCAATTCGGCCGGCATCTTCCAGGTGGATGAACTGCTGAAGCGCAAGCTGCGCAATTCCAGCATCGCCCCGTATGTAGAAGTGGTGGCCAGGATCGAAGGGGAAACGGAGAAGAGACTGATAGAGTTCTATACCATGTAAGTGACTAGGCGTTGGTGTCTTGCCGCCTCTTCTTGCACACAACTTCACTTTGTGGTACGATAGGGAAGGAGAGAGATGAAACTGCCACACCATGAAGATGCAGTTGTTCCACAGGCGAAAATCACAGGGTATCTACTCTCTCCCACCCACCGTGACGGTCGCAGCAAGGCGGATTTCTTCACAAGATTCGGTTTTTCGGCTGACTCGTGGGAGGAACTTGCCACGGCATTGTTACGCCATGCTGCCGAGCACGAGGTTACCAGGATTGAGGATTCCCCCTTTGGAACCCGGTATGTTGTCGAAGGTGCACTGCCCGCACCGGACGGCAGAGCACCTCTCCTTTGTTCAGTCTGGTTCATCAAAACGGGGGAACAGATTCCACGGTTTGTAACTGCCTATCCATTGCGAGGGAGAACAAAATGATTCAAGAGCTGGATAGCGTTGTACTGACAACTGATCTCCCAGAGTATGGCCTGGAACGGGGCGATATTGGCACCGTCGTGTTAGTGCATCGTGACGGCGAAGGATACGAGGTCGAATTCATGACATTGGATGGCGAGACGGTGGCAGTTGTCTCACTCCTCGCCTCCCAGGTCCGTCCCATTGGTCGCAGAGAAGTTGCCCACGCCCGCATAGTAGAAAGCGTGTAGGCGTACCATCCATCTGTTAAGGAGTTGCATCGTGCGCGTTATCGGTACGGCTGGACACGTTGACCACGGCAAATCCGCCTTGGTCGAGGCTTTGACAGGCATTGACCCGGACCGACTCAAGGAGGAGAAGGAACGGGAAATGACCATTGACCTGGGTTTCGCCTGGCTGACTTTACCCGGCGGGGAGCAAGTCGGCATTGTTGACGTGCCCGGCCACAAGGACTTTATCAAGAACATGCTGGCCGGTGTGGGCGGCATTGACGCCGCTCTCTTCGTAGTGGCTGCTGACGAGGGGGTCATGCCCCAGACGCGCGAACACCTGGCCATCGTTGATCTCCTGCAAGTGAGGGGCGGGGTGGTGGCCATCACCAAGAAGGACCTGGTCGAAGATGAGGAGTGGCTGGAACTGGTCATGGCCGAAGTAGCCGAGGAGTTGGAGGGTACGGTACTGGCTGAAGCGCCTATCGTGCCCGTCTCGGCTCGCACAGGCGAGGGGCTGCCCGCCCTCCTGGAGGAACTGGACCGGTCCCTGCAGACGACGCCGGCCAGGAGAGACCTGGGACGGCCCAGGTTGCCCGTTGACCGCGTTTTCACCATCGCTGGTTTCGGCACGGTGGTCACGGGCACCCTCAGCGACGGGCACCTGACCGTAGGCCAGGAAGTGGAGGTCCTGCCCAAGGGTCTGAAAGCCCGTATCCGTGGTTTACAGACCCACAAGGAGAAGATCGAGACGGCTGTGCCCGGCAGCCGGGTGGCCATCAATCTGGGCGGGGTAAGCACCGACCAGTTGAAAAGGGGCGATGTGGTGACCATGCCAGGTGCATTGAAGCCGACCCGGCTCATTGACGTGCGTTTGCAATACCTGGCCGATGCTTCTAAACCTCTCAAGCACAACGCCGCGCTAGAGTTCTTCAGCGGCGCGGCTGAGATCCAGGCTCACGTGCGCCTCCTCGACCAGGAGGTCCTGCGCCCTGGCGAGACGGGTTGGGCTCAACTGCGCCTGGCCTCACCGGCCGTGCTGGTCAAAAACGACCGCTTCATCGTCCGTCAACCTTCACCGGGGGCGACCATCGGCGGTGGGGTGGTGGTCAACGTCCATGCCCGGCGGCGCTACCGGCGCTTCCGTCCCGAGGTCATCGCTCGGCTGGAGACCATGGCCCACGGCACCCCCGAAGAGGTGCTGCTGCAAGCGCTGGAAAGCCAGCAGCCGGGTGAGGCCAAAGAGTTGATCAAACGTTGCGGGCTTCCAGCCGACGAAGCGGCCGAAGCGTTGAACGCCCTGTTGGCCAAGGGGCAGATCATCGTTTTGAGCGGCAAGCAGCCAACGACGGCCATCCAGCAGCCAGCCACCAGCAGCCAATATCTGATGTCCAGGTCAGGTTGGCAAAGCCTCATCGAAAGTTTGAGCGCTGTCTTGAGAGGCTATCATCAACAGTACCCTCTCCGTAGGGGGATGTCCCGCGAGGAACTCAAGAGCCGCTCCCGCCTGACAGGCAGGCTCTTCAACGAGGTGGTCAGCGTGGCGGCGAGAGAGGGCAGGCTGGTCGAAGAGGAGACCATCGTCCGGCTGCCTCAGCACGTGGTCAAGTTCGGTCCGGCCGAGCAGCGCAAGGTAGATGCATTGCTGGCCGAGTTTCGCCGGAACCCCTATACAACCCCCTCGGTGGCCGAGTGCGAGGCGCAGGTCGGCGCGGAAGCCCTGAACGCCCTGATCGAACAGGGCAAACTGTTCAAAGTCAGCGAGGACGTCATCTTCCTGACCGAGACCTATGAGGAGATGGTAAACCGCATCGTAGCTCACATCGAGAGGGAAGGCAGCATTACCGTGGCCCAGGTGCGGGACATGTTCGGAGCCAGCCGCAAATACGCACTGGCTCTGATGGAGCATCTGGATGAGCGGAAGGTGACCAAGAGGGTCGGGGATAAGCGAGTGCTGAGGTGAGGGCTCATGCGTATCTTCTCAACAAGCTGGGGAAGTGTCTATAGCAGAAGCGGCTCCCACGCCTGTCCTGAGTGTAACCGAAGGGCCGCCGGGTTGCCGGGCGTGGGAGCCCGGCCTGCTTGGCCCCCAAAACTGAGGGGATACACTCGTGCTACTGTAAGAAGTCTGCTATGGCCTGGCTCACCGCTTCAGGCTGCTCCAGCATAACCATGTGGCCAGCATCTTCCACCAGAACCAGTTGGGCAGCCGGGATGTTGTCGCGCAAGTAGGTCGAGTATTTGGCGGAGGTCAGGCGGTCGGCGGTGCCGCAGATGGCCAGGGTGGGACAGCGGATCTCGCCCAGACGGTCCATAACGTCGAAAGCGTCGCAGGCGGCAAAGTCACCATAGACCACGTCAGGATGAGTTTGCCCCATCTGGCGGCGGCCTTCACGCTTTAACTGCTCTGGCGCGTCGAGGGCGAAGGCATAGTCAGTGATGAGGCGCACTGTGGCCTCGAAATCCTGGCGGATGCCGTCAAGGATGGCCGGGGCCACCCGCAGGCGTGCCCCCGAGCCCACCAGCACCAACCCGGCCAGTTCCTCTGGATAGCGCAGGGCAAAATCGAGGGCGGTGGCTCCACCCATGGAGTGGCCAACCAGGGTCA
>JBGVTF010000306.1:0-4682 GCA_041862415.1 Anaerolineae bacterium
CCCGGTACCGCCGGACTCTACGCAGCCGTGGCCTCTTACACGGACTGGGGAAACGGAGCCCTGGAGCTATATCGGGTAAGCGACCTGGAAGGAGAAAGGATAGGCCGGCTGCCTCGCCTGGGCCACGTCTTCCCCGACGGTATCCTGCGCGTTGATCCAGGGGACGCTGCCGTGCTGATCTGGACTGACCGCCTCCGGGAGTCACTGCGCCAGCCACCGATAGAAGCCATCCACCTTAGCGAGGACGGCGGCCGGACCTGGCTCCCGTTGGACCTGCCTCAGCCCTTGACGATCAACGACCTGGCCGTGAAGCGTTCCAGGTCTGGCGACTACG
The DNA here is from genome assembly GCA_041862415.1 of Anaerolineae bacterium. Lineage (GTDB taxonomy): Bacteria > Chloroflexota > Anaerolineae > E26-bin7 > E26-bin7 > E26-bin7. The sequence continues at coordinate 335 of JBGVTF010000306.1, forward strand.
CCACCCTCTACCTGGCCTCCGGTGACGGCCTGTGGGCCTATGCCTACCAGCGGAGCCCTCTCCCCAGCAGCGCCCAGGCTACGGCCACAGCCGTGGTCGCGCGCGCCACCGCCACCGAGACCGCAGCCCAGGCCACGGTCACCGCCCACGCCGGGTCGCCTCCGCCGGGCCGTTTCGCCCCCGACCCGGTCTTTGGGCCCGCCTGGCGGGACTTCAGCCTGGACATGTACAGTTCGATGGCCCACGCCTTTCCGGGCTGGGCTCTGGAACCAGCCAAAGAGATCGAACTGGCCGTACAGGGTTTCGGCTACGCCGACGGCTCGCTGAGCGAGATCGCCACGTGCGGTGTCACCCGTTCACTGCTGGTGTGGCGCAGCGACACCCGCCAGATTTACTTCCTGCCCGAGGAGATCTCCAGCAAGGACTGGGAATTCGTCACCAGGCCCTGCCTGCCCCTGTATCGGGTCTACCTCGACACCTGGGAGCCGGGCCAACCCAACAACGAAGATATTCCTACACCCTACGCTGACGCCATCGTGCCCCGTTTTGGCATCGGCAAAGTGTGGCGCGAGCATTTCTATGGTGATCGAGGAAAAGAGGAAGGGCTGAGGCTCTATTTCGCCACGGGCCCCGAAGAGCACACCCGGGGCAAAGTGCAGCCTTTTGAGCAGGCCACCATGCTCCACCGAGAGGACACAGGAGAAATCTACGTCCTCTTCCCCCAGTTCGCCCACCAGTCAGCTACAGGGCAAGGTCTCGTGACCAACCCACTATGGTTCAAGGTTAACAAATAGGTTTCGGCCGGGAGACCACCTATGCCACACCGTTGTCCTGTTACCCTGGTCGCCACTGTCCACCAACCCGACGACGCTCTTAACGAGTTGACTCGGGCCACGCTTCCCCAGTTGCAGGCTCTCTATGGCGCGCTGGTGTGCCTGTGCTCCCAAACGACCTCTGCCAGGATGCTGGCCCTCCTGCGAAACAGCGGGGCCACGGTGCACCACGAAAGCCAACAGCCGACGAATCTCAGCGGAATTGGGCGGGTGCGCCGTCGGGCCCTTCGCTTAGGCCTGACTGCCGGGTGTGACCACCTCCACCTCTGCGATTTCGACCGCATTCTGCACTGGGCGGCCCATTACCCTGACGAGCTGCGGCAGGTGGTTCGTGAGATCGCAAACTACGATCTGTTGATCCCGGGCCGCACCGAGCGAGCCTTCGCCACCCATCCGCCCTACCAGGCGGAGACAGAGCGCCTGGCCAATCGGGTCTTCTCCAGGGTCTACGGCCAGGAGAGGGACATCACCTCTGGCTCACGGGGGCTCTCGCGGCGAGCAGCAGAACTGCTACTGATCCACTCCCGTGAAGAGGGCGCAGGGGTAGACGCCGAATGGCCGCTCATCGTGAGCCGCTTCCCCGAGTTGCGTTCGGGCTACACCCTCTGTGAGGGGCTAGAGTTCGAGACGGCTGACCGCTATCAGAGGGAGATCGCCCAAGCCGGCGGGTTGGAGCGCTGGCTGGAGACACAATCGGCGCGGCCTGAGCTGTGGGTCCACCGCCTGCGCGTGGCCTGCGAGATCGCCGAGGCTGCTTTGCGGGCGGCAGAGTGCCGTCAGTGACCGGACAACAAATATCAAAGCACCGCCTTTGAACGGTGCTTTCATTACGCGCCCTCAGTACAAATCGGCAAGAGCGATAGTGCCTTGACGACCTACTTGGAGAACGGGAGGATAACCACAGCCGATGACAACACAGAAGAAAACTTACCTCGCCCTCATTCTAATTACCATACTCTGGGGCAACTCGTTCATCGCCATCAAACACGCTGTTCAGTTCTTGACACCCATAGAACTGACCGTCTTGCGCTTCATTCCGGTGGCCGTCACCTTTGCCGCTCTGCTCCTGCCAACCCAGCGGGCTTCCTTGTGGGCTATGGTCAGGAAAGACTGGCTGGTCTTGATTTTCCTCGGTCTGACAGGAGCGGTGGGCTACAACATCTTCTTAATGACCGGCGAACAGAGGATCGCCGCTGGCACAGCCAGCCTGATTGTGCCTTCTCTGAACCCCGTCCTGATCTTCATATTGTCCATCATCTTCCTTAAGGAACGCCCTACCGTCAAGAAAGTAACAGGTCTGAGCCTCGCTTCCATCGGACTGTACATCATCGTCCGCTATGCCAGCGGCGAGCGCATAGACTTCAGCTATCTCTTCTATGTCTTCGTCACCCTGCTGGCCCCTCTTTGCTTCGCCACTTACACCATCCTGGGCAAGCCACTGGTAGCCAGATACCCTCCCTTGCAGGTCACCGGTGGGGCCATGATGGCCGCCGCCATCCCCCTTCTCTTTTTGATAGATGGCAACCTTGTCGCCAAGCTGCCAACTTTGCCCGCCACCGTATGGCTCAGCATCGCCTTTCTGTCTTTTCTCTGCACAGTCTTTGCTTTCGTGGTCTGGTTTTGGGCCCTACAGAAGATGGAGGCCAGTCGGGTGGGCAGCTTTACTTATTTGGTGCCACTATTCGGAGTGTCCTTCAGCCAGGTGATTCTGGGCGAGTCCATCACCCCGGCTCTGATCATCGGCGGCGCTATCCTCCTGAGCGGCGTCTACATCATCAATCGCCCCTAGTACACGACGGCATAAACCCATCACCAGGCGCACAAGAACAAAGCCTCACACCTGATATCAGGCGTAAGGCTTTTAGTGTCACCACCTGTACCGCAACAGTGGCAGATGAGTTTGTAGAACTCCCTATCCTGCCAACTTTCTTATGACAGCATCCCATAGGGCCTCTAATCTCCCCACCTGCTCATCCAGGGCACGCACCTCCTGAACGAGTGCTGTCAGGTCTGCGGGGGGCTCAACCGGGATAGTGGGCAGAGCGGCAATGCGGTCAATGGTGGGCCCCAGGGTCTCAAAGGTGGCCCAGTCACTGGTGGCCCCAACTACGAAGATGCAACAGCCCATGACATAGTCGTCCTCGCAGAGCCGGTCGTTGTACCACTTCAGGGATTCCCAGTATTGTTCCTCCGCAATAGGGTGGCCCACAACCACCTGAAGCCCCGCCTCGTGGGCGCGGGCTGCTGTTCCCTCGGTCAGTTCTTTCCGCCAGCCGACGTCATCATCAAGAGCGTGGTGTGCAGCCTGGGTCATGCCACATTCGGTGATGATGGCCACATGCTTGTCGCCGTACTCTTTACGCACATCTCTCATGAAGCGACGGTATTTGAGACAAAGCCACATGCCTTCGTTGCCGTCCCTCAAGCCCTGCTCGTGGAGCCGCCACATGGTGGGCCAATCGTACTCGTGAAACCCCAGATACTTGTGGGTCTCCAGAGTGCGGGGAAAGTACTCGATGAAATCGCGGCCATCCAGGTTCCCCGTGGCAAAGTTCATGGCCACCGCTTCCAACTCTGGGTAGCGCTCTTTCAAACGCTGGGCAAAAGCCACCTGAAAACGATCATACGGCTCGTACAATTCCTTGGGGTGGGTACGGTTGATCCGCTCGTTGAAGGACTCCCAGGCGTTGTAGAGCCCCAACTCATTGACCCGCTCAGCAAGGACGCGGTCGGCGAACTCCCGTCCACGCCTCTCCGGGTCCGATTCGAACTCTTGAGGCCTATCGTAAAGTCGGCCGATAATAAACGCCGAGGGGTGAATTGCGCGCACCTGCCTCCAGAAATCAACATCGTGATGGAGGGTCTTGATCACCAGCGGTTTCACCTTCTCGATAGCACTGAGTACTTCTGGCTTTACCCAGTTAACATGGAATCCAAGCTTGTTCATTGATCTCCTCCTTTACTTTTGAGATCCACAAAGAGGGCCCCTGTGACAGCCTAAGCCTGGGCTGCTCTAACCTCTGCCAGGAGCATGTCCTTCCACTTCCGCCCACCGTCCCATTGCTGCCCCGGCGACTGAGTAGCCACAAACCTCTTATGCCCCATGATCCTCTCTATCGGCAATTCCAACTCTTGCATCAGAAAAGCCAACAGCTTGCCCCCACTCCTCAACTGCGCCTCGCTCGGCACCTCAGCCGTAAAGTCACCGGCAAAACAAATGCACACCCCCCGCTCATTGTACTGCACGTTGGCTCCAGCAAAGTAGCACACCGTCTCCAATTGGTTGGTCTGGTAAATCTTCCCATCCGAAGTGATGTAGAAGTGGTAGCCAATGCCCGGCCAGTTCTTCTCCTCCACCAGATAGGCGGCAATCTTCTCGGCGGGAAACCCGCCCGGCAGAACGCTGTGCTGGATGACCAGGTATTGGATCTGCTCCAAAGCCCGGCTGTCGAAGCTCCTGACCGGATGGTGAGGCAGGCGAGTGGTGATGTCCTCCATCGGTGGAGAAGTGATGC
>JBGVTF010000307.1:0-7375 GCA_041862415.1 Anaerolineae bacterium
ACCACGTTGCCATGGTAGTCAATCAACGGCATGGGGGTCAACGACACGCCGTGGCCGATAAAGCTGGTCATCTGCGTTTCGGGTGCCGACCGTCCCAGGGCATCACCGTCAATGATGGGCATGCCCATCCTGGCACCCAAGGAGAGGATAACCGGCGTGTTCAGGCCGCCCACTTCAAAAGGCACCACGTGATCAATCGGCCGGCCTAGAATGTCCTCCATGACCCGGGTCACTTCCAAAAGCTCGAAGCGTTCTTCCCAGTGGGCCATGATTTGTTCTGTGCCGAACTTTTCCAGCACCTTGACCGAACCCATGATGCCACCACTGACCACCGTCGCGTCGTCGCTGATCTCTTCCAGGTCAATGATGCTGGGCTGGCGGCCGACGGTGAACTCGTGCTCCATGATCGCTCTGCCCCAGGCTGGCGAGCCGCCTCCCCCTGTACCCAGGATGGCCAGGCCCTCCAGAAGCGGGTCCACATCTTGTGGCCTGAAAGTGTATACGCCCATCGGCTTTCTCCCTGCGCTGATACCTCTAGATGACGAGTGACCCTGCGCCAAATCACAAAGCACGCTTCCAGTCACCGGGCTGAAGCCGGGCCAGAGGCGTGCCAGACTATTTGCTGAGAGCAAACTCCTCGTGCAGTGGATTGCTGATCGCCAGAACCACCGTACTCCATGGACTAACCTCTCTATTCTATCACCTGGAGCACCCTGTGCCAAAGTCGTCGGAGTGTACGACATCACCAGATGAAAAACGCTTTTATTAAGCAAAATTATACTCTACGGTTCGAGATTTGTCAAGCCTCCCAATTGCCTCATCAAGAATCTCACCCTGGAAGGTAGACGAGCTTCACAAAGCGGCCAAGATCAAGGCCGCCAAAACCGGCATCCCACTGGCCGAGATATGTCGCCGGGCTTTGGAGAAATGGGTCAAACAAGATGACCCACCAGGGGCAGGGAAAAAGTCAGACCGTCCTGAGCCCCGTCGAAGGGTGCGAGCTTCCTTGCCCACCAGCCTGCGAATGCTCCTCCGGCCTAAGGATAGTTGAAAGAGACGACTACGAAGATAAGGACGAGCCATTCGAAGCGGCTACCCTGCACCCGGACGACTGGGCGGAGGGTTCCGAGTACGTCAGGGAGTACGAAGAGACCGACAAACACACCTTCCACCGACCGGGTGACCGTGACTGTATGGCCATCAACCGCCACCAGTGGATGGACTATGACCACTTCGATATCCAGATTACCCAGGCCCCGTACGTCTCTGCATCCACTGTAGCTTCTCAGGCCAGGATCGAGCTACCATCGTACAATGCCGGTTGCAGCAGCCCTGGCTCATGCACCATGCAGGGCGGAGCCTCCCTAGGTGGCACAACGCCACCAGACGATCTTTGGTTCTGTGTACGTCCCGCCCTCAGCAAGTGCGCCGACTGACGACGGGAGTTACGTCGTTGTTATCCAGGCCCACCTGCATATACCCACACCGCCACCGCCTACCCCATAACGAAATGTGGTGACACATTGCTGGACCGTGGAGATCCCGAGTGTCACCACAATAAGGGAGAGGTAGCCGGCAACAGAATGTACGCGGGCTGGGGGTGAGTTATATGACGGTAGTTCTCTGGGTAGATTGGATGATGCTGATTATGCGGACTAGCCGTGATGGTGGTAAAAGCGAAAAGCCGCCCTGTGGATCGGACGGCTCTAGAACCTTAACAATCGAATAACGCACCTTTGGGCGGTGAGCAATCGTCGCTATCGGTTACAATGACAATGGTCCTGTTACTCAAGAGCCCAGATAAGGGGAAGCCTTCACATCCGGTTCAGTAGTGGAGGGGGTAGGGTTGGGAGGCTTCGCCCTACCATAACTTATACGGCATCTTCTACGGACACCTGAACGGAGTTCCAGGAGCACAGATATCGCAAAATCCCGCGGTGTTGGAAACCATACACGGGCTGAACTGATATGAGGTTCCATCCTTAAAGCGCAGAATTAGTACATATGCCAATTTGGGTGTAAACGGAGTGTCGAAGAATATCTCCCCAATTGCATCACCAGCGCTTACTCTCTGCCCCACTGTCACCCAGGGGGTAATATGACCAAAATGGTATGCCACTGAGTCAATGTCGTCGGGGCTATAGTCAAAAGGATGCTCCTCTTTGGACAAAAAGCCAATTTCTTGCTGGTTAGCAAATATATCCTCGATTCCCAAAACACTCGATGTCAATCTGACTGTGACAACTTGTCCTTCATCACCGATCGAATAAATGTGTTCAACCACTCCATCCCCTGGGGAAATTACGGGGTCTCCTCGCTCAAATCCATTGGTAGGTAAGGAGACATCAAAATGTATAACATAATCCCTGCCGAAGTTTCGCCACCCCGTATCGTATGGTGCATCCCCGCTTGCATTCGACCATACTGCTTGGCCGTGAAATTCTTCTGGAAACACCCTTCCTAGTGGCTTTTGCATTAGAGTCGGTGTGGCAGTGTTAGTTGGCGTTGTAGTTGGCGTATCCGTTGGTGCAGATGTTTCGGTCGGTGTTGGAGTAGGTGTGGGTAATGGTGTAGGTACTATGGGTGTCGATGTTGATGTGGGCGTGGGCAGCGGTGTCGATGTGGACGTCGGGGTTGATGCAAACGCGAGAGGTGTTGTAGGCATGGCCGTTGCTTTTGAGACAGTAGTTGGTGTCGGCGCAGCGGTTGGAGCACACGCGACCAGCAGCAACAATGGGAGTGAGATACCTACATACAGTCGTTTCATCTTTGGCTCCTTGCCTTGGATAGAAGCGGCTAACGGAAAAGCTCACTCGCGCAGTGACTTTTCCAGCGTGTCGCCCTTTGCGCTGTTTCCCTCATACCCAAATCGAGCGCTGACATAACGAGCGGCGCAGCCGCGTCGAGTGCAGCGGGGGTTGGGCAGCAGCCAGAATAGACTGTCCTTCACCGCATCAAGGATAAACAATCTTGGCCGGGTCTACGAACTGGAGAAGTATATCTGTTACATCGATTTCATCGCCTAGAGCTCCGTCACTCGGAGACTCAAATCTGGCCTTGTCTCCACCTCGCATCTCAAAATGAAGATGCGGACCACCACTTGGATCCATTCCAGCAGTACCGATCTGCTGGTCCCTTTCTACCCACTCGTTGACAGAAACAGAAACCTTCGTTAGATGGACATAACCCGCTCTAACTGTCTCTCCATGCTCGTTCCTTCCCAACACCAGGGATACTTCATATCCTATTTCTCCCAGATTGGAGACCTTAACAATCAATCCGTCATCTACGGCATACACTGGGTTGTCGCCGCCGCTGACAACAATATCGACCCCATCATGTGTAAAGTCACCGTAATCCGTTGGTGCTCCGAAGTTTGCTTTGAGCAAAATGACATCATCTGAGTTCAGGGGGAAGCTGATGTTACGATAGTCGTATGGTTCTGGAGTCGGCGTATGTGTTGATGTTGGAGTAGAAGAGGGAGTAGATGTAGGTGTTGGTGTTGGTGTGTCTGTTGGCCCTGGTGTGAAAGTGGGCGTGTTAGTCGGTGCGAGTGTATCTGTTGGCTCTGGCGTGAAAGTGGCAGTGGTTGCAACAGATACTGATGAAGTACCACATGCACCTAAGAGCAACATAATCAACGTCAAACTGAATACTGGCAACAGCAACTTTGAGGGTTTCATTTTTAGATCCCTCCCGAAATGGGCATTTAGTCGCTTGCTGTCTATTGGCGCGCGAGATGAGCGGAACCCCCCAGGTGCGGCGCGCCGAAGGCGCAACCGCGCCGCCGTGGGGCGGAGCGGAGTCCAAAGCGGGCCAAGCCCGCCGAGGGTTTCCGCTCCATTGAGCAGTTAGGCGAAGGCGAAGTTGCGCCAGCGACGAGCCGACGCCGCTGCTCAATGGGCAGCTCGCGCGCCATTAGGCGAGATGCGAGCGCAGCGAGCGTCTCGCCCAAATACGGATTCTGCCCTGCTGTGATTGTATTCGATAATGAGTTTCGTGACTCTATTATACCACTCAGTGGTTTTGAGTGCAAGGTGTTGTCCGTTGCCCTGGGCTTGTCTTTGTCACACCAGAGGCCCTACCATAAAGCGCCAACAGGCGGGGAGAACCATCTGCGACCTGGAGATAGAGCTATGAAAAAACACGAGATAGCGCGAGCCATTGCCAGGGAAACCGGCATCACGTACTCGCAAGCCCTGGACGCTTATCAGCACGAACCTCCCAATGCCCCACGTCTTGTTAGGGGCAATCACCGGTCTATTGATCGCTGCAAGCATATTCCTCTGGCTGAAGCGAGGCAGCCGGTCCGGAGCCCTCATGCTCCTGGCCCTGGCCATCGGCCTGGGAGCCCTCACCTGGGGAGTCCTCGAAGGGCAGAAACCGGCTCCCTTTGATTGGGGCAGCCTGGAAAGCCTCTTGGTTGACCCACAGGTCTTCAAGAAACGACGGAGTAAGCGTTCAGAGGGGTGATTGCGGAAGGTGCGATAAGGTGCCAGGCACTTCTGATAGATCGCCCAGAGGGAGGTACAAACGGTTTGGCAGACGACCTTCAGGCCGAAGCAGCCATGTAAGTGCCTGGCACCTGAACACTTGCACGACGGACACAGCCCGACCCCCTGGGCCTGACCATCAAAGGCCGGTTTTGGGGACGGGGAGGAAAGTTCCTGGGGACGCAGTTCTGCCTGGACGGGGAGGACGTGGCGCGTGGCATAGCCGCCTTCGGCGCCCCGGGGAATAGCCCCTACCTTATCCCTAAGGCGGCAGTCGAGGCCTTTTTGTAGAACAACAAGAGCGCCAGGCCACGGCCGCCACTCCCGTAGGAGAGTAGAAGCCGTATCCTGGCGCCCTTGCTCCCCTCTGCCATTATCTTGCCAAACCGATGGTCCTTCCCTCCTGCCAAGAGATCGAGGACCACCGCACCTTGACAATAGCATAGGGGCTTTTTGCGCCCAGAATCAGGCGGCTAGGGATGTGCTACCGGTCTGGACAGGTGAGCCGCCGAGGACTCGAACCTCGAACCGAGTGATTAAGAGTCACCTGCTCTGCCAAATTGAGCTAGCGGCCCATTAGACAACAACAGCTACAGAGACAGAAACAGCACAGAAACAGAGACGGAAACAGACCAGAAACAGAGACAGAAACAGCGGCAACAATCACGCAGCAGTTTGGGGAATTATACCATATCTCCGCCCTTTTGACAAAAAGAGACTGAGCCACTGATTCTCTACCAGTGGCTCAGTCTCTTTTTACGGCTCTTCGACATTCATTCATTGTGGTAAATCGCAGTGCTGAGTTCCAAAGCAGGCTCTTATTCCTACTCCGGGAACAGCTGTGCTAGAGGGGAATGTTTTTCGTGCTTCTTCTTCAGATCTGCAATCTTATAAGGCGAGTACATCTTGGTTACCTGAATGTCGGAGTGGCCAAGGGAATCCTGCAAACGGCTGAAGCCCAGCCAAGCTAGGACCAGCACCGTCATCACCCATTGCCAGGGAGCCAAACCCGCGATGGGTATGGTGAAGGTGAGCAGTTGGGTGAACGTCAACAAACGGCTGTCCAACAGCCAAGGCACCAGCAACCATAAGCCAGCGTAGGCGCTGTAGCCAACAGTTGACGGCTCGGCCTCCGCAGGTAGCTCTCGAGACTTGGGAGGCCGCCCCGTCTTGCCATCACCCCGACGGACGGCGCGCACCTGCTGATTGATATAACGTACATTGCGAGTGGAGCAACCAAACCATAGGGCTACTACTTTCTGGGGGATGCCAATAGCCTGCAAGATGAAAAGGGTGGCCCAAAGTAAGATGCGGCTTTGGGCATACTGGGCCGCCACCCTGAGCAAGGCTTGGGCAACGATGTGTTGCTCCTCGGTAAGCGCAACCGGCAGGGTGTTGACGGATTCCGCAGAAGGGATTACAAATGAGAGAGCTGATCCTCGATGCTCTGGATAGATCAGCGGGCGAGTACGATGAGCTAGTGGCGTTCATAGAGAAGCAACGCGCCAGGAGGCAGGATTTGACCGCTCCGCAGTTAATCAGCTTGCTTTACGACCGTCGCTCTGACCACCAACACGCTGAGGGCGTGTCCCTCCCGCTGCAATCGCCCTTCGACTAGCAGCAACGGCGCGTTCCGAAGCACATCCCGATATCTCTGATAGACGTCGGACCGCACGATGAGGTCAACCAGTCCCTCCTCGTCTTCCAGGGTGATGAACACATGCCCCTTGGCCGTCGGCGGCCGCTGACGGCCAAGGGCCAACCCCGCCACGCGCACCGTCTAGGCATCCCGCTGCCCCTCCAGTTCCCCGCTGCTCAGCACGCCTTGCGCCCGCAACGCCTCCCGGTAGAGGCCTACCAAGTGGTCGCTGGGCGTCAGCCCCAGGAGTTCCACCTCCCACCCCAGCCGTTCCGCCTGGAACGGGGCAGACAGCGTCACCGGCTCCACCGGCACTTCGATATCCAGCCCTTCTTCCGGGTACACCAAACTGCCCAGCTCCCAAAGCAGGTTGCGCCGCGCCCGTCCAAAGCCCTCCATGGCCCCGGCCCGGGGTTTGCTCTTTTGCCTCACAAGTTGACAAGAAGATGACATGTATTGTAAAATATCATCAGCACTCATTCGTTCCACTTTTGCCCAAGACATCGCACTCTTCATCCCACCTCATTTAGCTCCATGCAAGGGGGGTCCAGGTGTCTCAAAGAAGTCGGCTAATCGCAGGTAATACCAGGCAGCTAGCCGACTTCTTTGTTTGGGGGATAAATAGGGTGAGGAGATGATAAGTGTTTAGGAAAATTGACCCTTTGAGACTGGAGGAGTTATGAGTCAACAAACGGGTACCACGAAAGTGTAGGCCAAGCAGATAGATACGAGCAACGCCAGCGCCTTTGAAAAGCGTCAAAGGAGACAAAAATGGTCGAACGATTGAAAATCTCGACAGAAATGGACCAACGACTGACCGGTTGTTACGAGGAACTGCTAGGCCGGCTACGGGAGGCCCTGGAAGCTACGGCCTTCTCCAATCGCTTCCTTTTGTCTCCGCGCCGCCTGCCACAGATCGCCAAAGCCGAGGCCGACGCCTTTCTGGACTTTTTGAAAACCGGCGACGCCGATAAGATCAGAAGGCAAGGGGCCAAACGAGCCGAAGAGGGCCTGGGAGAGCAGGCCGTGCTGCGCCTGGGGACAACCCTCAGGCAATTCTGTCGGGATTTTCTGGCAGACGAAGCGCTTCGAACAGCGGATGTTTACACCGACGCTCTCCTGGAGGGGTTCATGGAGGGCCGGGAGGCCCTCATCTTGGGACAGCAAGGGCAGATTCGGGGAGCTCTCCAGAGAGTGATGAGCCGCTACGCGCTGCAACTGGCAACGGCGGCCGAGGTCTCTC
>JBGVTF010000308.1:0-22545 GCA_041862415.1 Anaerolineae bacterium
TAGGTGCGCTTCAGGTTTTGCCAGGTAAAGAAGAGGGCCCTGGCTCCTGCCCTTTTGGCCAGGCGCATGGCCTGGAAAGTGGCCAGGTTGTAGGGCTCCTCGTCAATGTGGACGATGTCCGGTTGAAGACGCCGGACGTGCTTCCCCAGGCCGGGGTAGAAGTGCAGGTGGAAGTGGCCGTTGAGCAACATGGGCTCGACAATGAAGCGGTAGCCCTGGGTGTGGACCCGTTCCAGGGGCATCACCCCCCGCTCGTCGCGCCAATAGGGCGGCACGATGACGGTCAGCTCCACGTCATCGAACCGGGCCAGTTCTTCCAGCTTCTTTTGATAAGCGCCTACGATGCAGGCTTTGGAGATCATGAGGACTTGCAAGGTTTCCCCCTTACTCCCCTACCTCTTGGTACACTGCCAACGTCTCCCGCGCCGTCTTCTCCCAACTGAACCTGGCCGCATGGGCTAACCCCTTTTGCCGCAGATCGGTCCACAGGTCATCATCGGCCAGCAGCTTTTCCATTGCTGCTGCCAGCCCCTCCACGTCGTCCGGTTCCAGCAGCAGGCCCCCGTCGCCCACGATCTCTGGCAGCGATCCCCGATTGGAGGCGATGACTGGCGTGCCGCAGGCCAGGGCCTCCAGCGGCGGCAGGCCGAAGCCTTCGTAGAGGGAAGGGAAGACGAGCGCCCGTGCCCCACTGTAGAGGGCTGGCTTGTCCTCCTCCGGCACCCAGCCGGTGAAAACCACCCGCTCCCCTATCCCCAGCTCTTGGACGATGGGCCGGGGATCGGGAAAAAAGTCGGATCGCTTGGCCTGGATTGCCAAATCCAGGCCATATTCCGGCAACCGGCCAGCCACCACCAGAAAAGACCTCGAATCCTTTGCCAACTGGGCGAAAACTTTCAGTAGAGTCGGCACGTTCTTGCGCTGGTCGAACCCCCCAAGGTAGAGGAGATAGCTTTCGGGCAGGCCGTACTTTCGACGGGTCTCGGTCAAGCGGTGCTCATCCAGAACCGGCTGATAGATGTTCTCAACGGCCAGATAGATGACGCGCACCCGCTCCGCCGGGATGTCCAGCAGATGCACGATGTCCCATTTGGACGCCTCGGAGTCGGTGAGCACGATGTTGGCTTTCCTGGCAGCGACGGCCACCAGGAGGGTGTAGAGGCGCACCAGAATCGAGCCCCGGTAGGCGGGCAGGAGCATAGGAATGAGGTCGTGGACGGTGACCACGGTCGGCGTGGTAGGGAAAAGGGGGGAAGCGAAGTAAGGGACATGGGCCAGTTCAACGCCCTGGCGGAGACAGGTGCGAGGGAAGGAAACCTGCTCAAACCAGAGCTTGGCCAGATTCTCGCTGATGGAGTCAAAAGGCGTTGGGACAGGATGTAGGATGCAGAATGGAGAAGGCGAGTGATTGGTATTCTGTATTCTACATCCTGTATCCTTGATCAGTACGTATTCGTTTTTGTCCCCTAGTTGCGTCAACTGGCGGATGAGGTGGTTTATGTATTGGCCACTGCCTGTTGTCACTGCACCAAGGTAAAAGGCGTTGATGCCGATGCGCACAGGCTTTACTCCTTATCGTACAAGTCCCCTGAAGGTTCGGCTTTTGCTTCCCTCAGTTCCCTTTCCCGTCCATCACGGGCGACGGTGATTCCCCCAGGATTGCGAACAGCAACCCTAGTAAAGCCATACCGTATTCTCTCTGTCAATACTTTTGCTCTGGTGATTACCCAGAACTCAAATGTAAAGTCGTTTTCCCCAGCAGAGGCGGCTCCCACGCCGCCGGGCGTGGGAGCCCGGCAACCTGACCAAACGACTTATGGGCAATCTCCAGCTTTGCTGAGTCGCATCCCTGAAGAATTTAGGGTTGGTGGTCAGGGGGTGAGCTGGCTGCTTTGCCGCCTGTGGTGAGCCCCGCCCGCCCTGAGCCCTTTGACTTTGCTCAGGATAAACCCCGTCGAAGGGTCGAACCACCCCATCTCTCAAAAAGGGTGTGGTCAATATCAAAGAAGTCGAGAACTCGGCCCACAGTGTGATCAATGATGTCCTCGATTGTTTGGGGCCGATTGTAAAAGGCCGGCAGCGGGGGGAATATGATGGCTCCCATGTCGGTCAGTCTCAACATCAATTGCAGATGCCCTCTATGCAGAGGGGTTTCTCTCACTACAGCCACCAGCCTTCTTCTTTCCTTGAGAGTGACATCGGCAGCCCGCAGCAACAGGTTTGCACTGTACGAATTGGCTATGGCCGACAGGCTTTTGATGGAGCAGGGTACGATGACCATACCATCGGTTTTGAAAGAGCCACTGGCAATGGCCGCGCCCATGTTATCTATGTCGTAGGCATAGTTGGCCATCGCTTCCACCTCTTCCACTGTAAAGTCTGTCTCCAAGAGGATGATCTCCTTGGCCACCGGGGTAATCACCAGATGGGTTTCCACGTCGCGCTCTCTCAACACTTCTAGCAGCCTGATTCCATAAATTGCGGCCGAAGCGCCAGATATACCTACTATCAGTCTTTTCATGAACTCTACCTCACAAAGACCAGGTCCAGCCAAATCCGGTCCCGACCCTCTTCATCCCCGCCGACGACCTTGAGCCGTTCCAGAGTCGAGAGAAGGTACATTCCCACTTCCAGGTGGTATTCACTGCCAGGAGCATCGGGGGCGATGGTCAAACGGTACCGATCCACGACGATCTCTCCCACATCCCATAAGGAGGTGGGGTAGCGGCCCTCTGCCGGTTGATTGTCTTGCTGGGCCACAATGCGGCCGTCGGCGGCGACCAAGTGGGTGAAAACAGTGTAATCTTCGGTCATCTCCCGGCGAGCCTGCCAATACAGGGTCAGGTCCAAGAGCTGGCCTGGCTGGACTGCAGCGGGGCTCACGTCGTAGCCCAGGAGAGTCACCTGGTCACCCAGGTTGACTTGCAGGGGGTGCTGGATGGACAACTGACCGGGCTCAAGGGGAGGCTTGACTTTCACCCAGGCAGAACGGCCTAACAGTGCCGAGAGGGTTTCCTGCACGGGCATCCCCTCCTCGTCCAGGGTGAGGAGCCTGGAGAGGTCCGTTGGCTGATAGAGGCTCACCTGAAGCTGGTACCGTCCCAAAGGGATGTCTGATGGTATCTCGAGCTCGTGCTGATCGGCTATCCCCTGCCCTGGCAGCCAGCGCTCCGGCTGCCAGGCCCGGTATAACCCGCTGTCCTGCTGGGCCAGGACCATGCCGTCCACGTCCAGCAGCTTGACGGAGACGCTATAGTCCTCGACCAACCTCCCCAGGGCTTCCCAGTGTAGGGTGAGGCGTAGGGTATCGCCAGGGGCATACCTGTCCTGGTCGAGGCTGTAGTCATAGAGCCGCACCGGCACCGGCTCCGCAGCCCTTTCCGCTCCTTCACCCACCGACACGGGCCCTTCCAGGCTGAAGGAGGGGAGAGGGCCAGCGGTGGCGTTGAGCAGGAGATGGTATTCGCCGGGAGTGGCTGGTGACGGCAGGCTCACCGGCACCACGGAGGCTCCAGAGGTGACGAGGGGCATTTCCGCTGCGATTCGCTGGCTGGTGCTCTCGCCGTTACCTGCGCGCCGGGTGGCCAGCACAGACACCCGCTCGATGGGCTTGATAACGTAGCTGCGAGGTCCGTCATTGATTACCAGCAGATAGGCCGTGTATTCCTCGCCGGGGGCAGTTTGCAGGGGGAAGAACCCCTTGACTTCAAGGCCATCCTGAGTCTGGGCTCGGGGCTGCACCCGATAGACGTAATCCTGGCCAAACTGTTCCACCAGGGTTAGCTCATCGAAGGCGGGCAGGGTTTCCTGGATCTCAGGCCAGCGCTCCGGCTGGTAGGCCCGGTACAACGCTTCGTGGAGGACGACGTACTCCACATCCAGTCCCTGCAAGAGACTGATGGCCCGCTCTGAAGGGAAGTGTTCCATCTCCCAGTCTATTTGCCCATGCTGGGGGGGGACAAAGCTGCTGTAGCCGTCAATACTCTCCTGCCAGTGGTAGGTGGAGAAATACTGATAGCGTAAGACGTTGTGGGTGGGCCAGACCTGGCTGGGGTCAACGGGTTCCACGGGAGGAGGGCCTATGCGGAAGGCCAGGGGTAGCTCTACGATCACCGTGGGCGGCTGCTGGGCCAGCCAGCGGTAGACCGGAGGCAGGCGATCTCTCCTTTCGATGAAGGCGACCTTCACGTGAGCCGAGCTTCTCGACAGCAGAGGGTACAACAGCAGCAGAAAGATGCCCACCCGTAGGGTCCACTGCCATCTCTGCTGGGTCAGACGGAGGGCGAGCACCTTTTCCAGGCCCGCTGTCCCCAGGGCGGTCAGGACCCCCAGGCCCAGGGTGGTGAGGCTGAAGAAGCGGCCGGGGTCGCGCGTGGCCTTGAAACCAGGGAAGTAGTCAAAGAAAAACCGATAAGGCATGGGGAAAGCGGGCCACTCCACGCTCTTGCTGATCCGCAGCGTAGGCCCCAGAGCCATGGCCAGACCAAAGAGGGCTAGGATGAGATAGAAAACGGCGTTTCTCCTCGGGCTGAGGCTGCTGGGACTCTGTCCTCTGGCTGGGAGAAAGAAGCCCAGCAAAGCCAGGAAAAGGGCTACCCAGCAAGGCAGAAGTTGGCTCTTCAAGATGTGCCGCATGCTGAGGGAGAAGGCAACTGATTCAGACAGGGCTCTCTCTATGCCTAACTCGCGGCTGACCCGAAAATAGGGCAGGGCAAAGGGGACGATGAGAACCGCTATCAGCCCGCCCAGGAGAGCTAACCTCAGCATCAAAGAGAGTGAAATCTCCCGCCAGCGAAGCCCGAAAAAATACAGGAGGTACAGGCCCACCGCCAGCCCTGTATACAAAGCGTAGTAGAAGCAAGACAGGCTTTGGGCGACGAAGAAGGCGCAAAAGAGCAGGCCATCTTTGGCCTTGCGCCTTCCAAGGTAGCGATCCAGGTACAGCAGAGCCAGGGGCATCCATTGCATGGTCAGCAGTGGCAACTGGCTGAAGTGGCTGGCACGATAGGGAGAGAAGGCGAAGACCAGGCCAGCGATAGAGGCCGCGTAGCGGTTCCCTGACAGGCGGTAGGCCAGCAGGTAGAGGCCAAAGGCCGACAGGATGAAGCTGAGCAGGAACATCAGGTTGTGGGTCAGGATGGGGTTATCGGTGAGGACAAAGATAGGCACACTGAGCAGGACGTTGGGGAAGAGGATCTCTGAATAAGCCAACGTGTGGAGATAGGGGTAAAAGATGTTGGTGTCGAAGAGTTGGAGGGGGGACGTGAAGAGCTGGTGGACCTGCCAGTTGGTGATCCACAGGTTGAGCAGGAAATCGGAGGTGTCCTGAAGGGCCTCGGCCAGGTGCAGGGACAGAGGATAGGTCATCAGCAGGGTCAGCAGGCTGAAGCCCAGCAGGGCCAGGAGGTCAACCCTGGTCGCGTGAGTCAGGCCGGGGCTCCCCCTGTTCAATTGTCGGCCTGGGGCTCGCTCCTCGTCCATTTCGCCCCAATGATAAGCTGAAAGGGGGCTTTTGTCAAGGTGAGCAATGGAGGGTCTAATACTCCACCCGCGCTCTTCTAAGAGTCATCAGCAGCCTCTCCACGATGGCTATGATGACGATAAAGATGACGTCCACCCCTATGGTCAGGCCAAAGACATAAGCCAGGTAGCCAATGGCCGTCACGAGCCAGTCGGCTACAGCCTCAGGGACCTGGGGCACCCAACCAACAAGGTAGAGAAGCACAGCGACCCCTCCCCAGAAGATGAGGACGGGGCGCCAGGACTGGCGGTCGGTCTCGCTGGGCAGCATAGCGTTTGACACAGCAAAGATCAAATAAAGCCACAGCCAAAAGTCAGGCACCCGGACATAGGTCACCAGACCGTCCCAGAGCCTGGGCCATTCACCGCTCAGGAAGATATCCCCAATGGTGCTCAGGCCCAGAATCCAATCGCCAATGAGGAGGATAATGAGAGTGCCGGTTAGCAGGGGAGCCAGACCGATGAGGCTGTTGCGCACGGGATCGGCGCGGCCCACTTTCACCGAGCCCAGGCGCATCTGATGGCCAGCCTTTCTCCTGGAAGGCCAGATTGATATCTTGCCCGTCTTCACTCCCAGCAGCTTGGCCATCAGCCAGTGGCTCAACTCGTGCAAGAGAATGCCTGGCAGGAACAATACGAAATAGAGGAACATAGCCAGGTCGTTGTCTCCTACCAGGAGCAGACTCAGCCCTTGCACGTGCCGGTTTATCCAGCGTTTCAGAAGAATGAGAGGCACCAAAGTGATGGCCAGCCAGACGAAGGGGCTCCAATCACCGGACATGATACTCCCTTATGCACCTACTGTTCGGCTGCGATCATCAAGTCCCCTTCACCTGAGCCGAGATGCGCACAATTTCCACAAAGTCAGCCGCCTTGAGGCTGGCCCCGCCTACCAGCGCTCCATCAATCTCGACCTGGCTCATGAACTCGGAAATGTTCTTCGGATTCACGCTGCCGCCGTACTGGATGCGGACCGCTTGAGCGGTAGCCTCATCGTAGAGATCGCTGACGGTGCCGCGAATGGTCTGGCCGATGACGGCGTTAGCGCCTGCCCCGGTGGCGGGCCGGCCAGTGCCAATGGCCCAGATGGGCTCATAAGCGATGATCAGCCCTCGCACCTGCTCAGCGCTCAGACCAGCCAGACATCCCCTGACCTGGCCGCCGACCACGGCTTCCGTCTGCCCGGCCTCGTTCTGGGCCAGGTTCTCACCCACGCAGACGATGGGGATCAGACTGTAGGCTAAAGCTGCCCTTATCTTCTTGTTGACTCTATCGTCAGTTTCGCCAAAGTACTGCCGTCGCTCTGAGTGGCCCAGGATGACGTATTGACAGAGCTCCTTGAGCATCAGGGGAGAGATTTCTCCGGTGTAGGCCCCTTTCTCCTCCCAGTACATATTCTGAGCGCCCAGCCTGATCGCAGTTGGCTCCAGCAATTCCTTCACCGCAGCCAGGGTCGTGAAGGGAGGACAGAGGACCTTTTCCACACCCTGTACCTCGTTTAGCTCCGGCCGCATCTCACGGACCAGACTCACGGCTTCCGCGACGCTCTTGTTCATCTTCCAATTGCCGGCAATGATCGGTGTGCGCATCTATTCCTCCAGCGGCTCTTTGTCAATTCGATAGCGACAGGCATCATGGCCCATGGCAATACAACTTGTCTCTTCTATGTTAAACCTCCTACCTGTAGCCCAGCGCAGGGCTCCGTGGAGTACGCCCACCGTGACGAAACAGACTGGCTTGTCCTTTTCCCCTCGCCAACGACAGGCGCACTCATCCACCACGAAGAGGAAGTGGTCGTCATGTTCTTCGATGTCGGTCGGTTGGTTGACGTCGCGGGTGGCGGCTTTGGCCAGGCTGGCCAGGACTACTTTCATGCGAGTAGCCGTCGGCAGGGCCTTTAGGGCCACACTGGCCAGCCCCAAGACAGCCGGCTGCTCCTCCAGGGCATATCGAAAGGTCGCCCGGCCGATGCGTGTTAGCATCATCTTGGCTCCCTTCGGCCCTACAACGTCCTCGACGGCTTGCTCGACAGCACCGTAGTCGGCATGAGTGACGCCCAATTCCATGTTATTAGGGGGATAGTTGTCAATGAATCGCTGCAAACCCGCTGCGTTCAAGACAGCCTTCAGGCCGTTCTCCCCCAGGACCTCAGCACAGGCTTCCAGCAGGTTTCGCAGCATCGCGTTGGGCATCCGTCTCTCTTCAACCATTTGACTACCTCCTGCTCTTCTCCAGGGATGTGGCCAGGCTGCCGGGTGCGGGTCAATTGGAACGCCCGGTTTGCCCATCACCCGGTTCGCTGACAACACCACGGCTGTTTTCAGTGAGTCCGCCTCCGCCATTCTTCCTTCAATGTCAGGCTTTCCAGGTCATCCGTCACCAGGAAATCCCTTAACAACCGGTGGAATTTGCTGGCTTCGTCCAGCATGGGGAAGTGACGTGATTCAGGTAGAGTGATGGATCTAATATTGCTGGCTGTGTCCTCAAGTAACTTGGTCTGAGTGGGATCAACGAGGTTGTCTTTCTCCCCATAGACTGCTAACAATGGCACCTCTATCTGTCTCAAATTCTCCCGCAAGTCTAGCTCTGCACAGGCCTGTACAGTTAAAGCGATGACGCTCTCGCTGGCCTTTTCTGCCTCCATCAATACCTCCTCGTGGTTAACAGGCCAGCGACCACCCAGGAGACGACCCAACCTGGAGGGGCTGCCGACGGTAAACAGACGCCGATTGATGGCCTTGCCCAACACTGGCAGGCTCACCAACATCAGCCTGGTCACCCGGTCGGGATTGGCGATCGCAAATTTGACGGCTACGGTTGCCCCCAGAGAGTGCCCCACCAGTGCAGCCGAAGTGACACCCAACCCGTCCATGAAGTCTCTGAGGAGGTTGACGTACTTCTCTACACCGTGACGATCCGTTGATTTATCAGAGTCGCCAAAACCCCACAGATCAAGGGCGTAGGTACGATGTTGTTCGGAGAGCTCCTCCATAGTTGACATCCAATAGCGCCAGGAGCCCAGCCAACCGTGGAGCAGGATAAGAGGACTACCTCGTCCCCAACTCTCGTAATGAATTATTCCACCATCAATAACAATCGCGCTCATCGCTCACGCCAGAAATCGGTATTGGAAGCGCCCAGTCACTCACTTCTTGTGCCTGGTCGTTTCTAGAATTTCGGCCATCCGCTTAGGCAACTGTTCAGCCTCAAAGGGCTTGAGGATATAGTCTACAGCCCCTAGCTCCATGCCCTGCTTGATCTCCGTCTCCTGTCCTTTGGCCGAGAGGAAGACAATGGGAATGTCCCTGGTCTCATCTGCCTCTTTCAGTTCCTGGCAGGCTTCATAGCCCGTCTTTCTGGGCATCCGCACGTCCAAGATGATCAGGTCTGGACGGAGCTTACGTGCCTTCTCAACCGCTTCTATCCCATTGATAGCCTCCTCCACCTCAAAACCACCAAAGCGGAGGGTGAAAGCGATCAACTCTCGAATGTCCCTTTCATCTTCAGCAACTAGGATTGTGGTCATCTTGACTCCTACCTGTGAACTCTTTGCAAGCGAGATATAGTAGCTTCATCTTTCCAAACCTCTTTGCGCACAGTCTGCCAGAGGCAGGGTGAAGCTAAAAGTGCTTCCTTCTCCCAATTGACTCTCCACCCAAATGTGCCCGCCGTGCATCTCAACGATAGATTTGGCGATGGATAGACCAAGACCTGTGCCTGCCATCCGACGGACTTCGGGGTGGTCGGCGCGGAAGAAACGGGTGAAGAGTTTCTCTTGATCCTGAGGAGCGATGCCTATTCCTGTGTCGGCGACATCCACCTGCACGTTATCATCAGCCCACTGAGCCGTGATGGCTATCCGCCCTCCTTCTGGGGTATACTTGTAGGCGTTAGTGACCAGATTGGTCAGAACCTGGATGATTCGGGTGCGGTCGCCCCACACCTTGGGCAGATCTGGTGGCACCTCCACGGTCAGACTAACCTTTTTGGTATCGATCTGCGGCCGTAATGAGACGACTACCTCAGACACCAAATGGTCTATGTGGTGGGGCTTGATGTCCAATCTCAGACCCCCAGTTTCGATGCGGGAAATTTCTGAGAACGCGTTGGCCATCTCCAGCACCCGGTCAACATTGGCCTTGATGGTATCCAGGAACTGTTTCTGCCTCTCGTCGTATTCTCCGGCCAACCCTAGAAGGAGCATATCACTATATCCCTTGATAGAGGTCATGGGGGCACGCAGTTCGTGAGCCGCCATAGAGAGGAACTCGCTCTTCATACGGTCTATCTCAGCCTCTTTGGTGATGTCGCGGAAAACAGAGACGATGTTAAAAGGTCCCTCGTCTTTCAAGGCTACCGACGTGAAACTGGCTGTAATGGTCCTCTCCCCGATCTGGAATCGTGTCTGGGTCAATGGCACCCCGGCCTCCAACCTCTCCCGGCTGCTTACCAGGGCACTCAGCACCGTCAAGACCGTCAGGTCTGCCTCGCGATCCAGGGCTTCATCAGCCTCCTCAATGAGTTCACGCATATCTCGACCCAAAACAATAGGCACGGGCAGATTCAGCATGCGCTCAGCGGTGGGATTGATCATGATCACTTTGTTATCGGCATCAAAGACCATAACCCCATCAGCAATGCCTTCCACAATAGCCCTGGTCTTGTCGGCTTCGATTTTCTGGTGACGCAGGGAGGAGGCCAGTTCTTCGGTGCGTTCTCGTACCCGCTCCCCCAGGGTGGCCTTGTGTTCTTCTAGCTCCTCGAAGAGGCGAGCGTTCTCGATAGCGGTGGCCACCTGGTCGCCCAGGGTCTGCAACACGGCCACATCATCCAGGTCAAAGGCATTCAACTCGTCGCTCTGTACATCCAGGACACCGATAACTCGCTGACCGATCTTCAGCGGTACCGCCAGCTCTGATCTGGTAGCTGGCAGAGCGTCATTGGGCACGTAGCGCGGTTCTTGCGACACATCGTTGACCAACAACGGCAGGCCAGACCCGGCCACCCAGCCAATAATGCCCTGCTCGCCAACCTTAAGACGGACGCCACCTTGTTCCTCAATCATCCGTCCGGTCTCGCCAGAACCAGCTCGGAAGAGGGCTTCTTTTGAGGTCTCATCAACCAGGAAAACGTGAACATAATAGTAACCCAGGATATGATGGATGAGCTCCACGACCTGGGAGAGCAGCTCGTCTAGGTCGAGGATGGAAGTGATGTGCTGGCCAAGCTCGGCTATGGCCTGCAACTGGGTGGCTCTCTGGCGAGCTTCCTCAAAAAGGCGGGCGTTCTCGATAGCGATAGCTGCCTGATTGGCAATAGTAAACAAAAGGTCCCGGTGCTCTTCGTCGTAGGCACCCTCCTCCTCGTAGCTCTGCACGGCTATCACTCCCACCACCCGCCCAGCGGCAATCATGGGCACACCCAGCCATGATCGGGCCAATTCGCCGGAGGGCTCGACTTTTATCTCTTTGAGAAACTGGAGCATATTTTCTTTGATCAAAAGCGGCTGGCGGGTGCGGATGATATGACCGGTCAGGCCAATCCCAGCCTCCTGTCTCCTCTTGGGACGACGCTTCCCCCTCTCCACTTCGATCTCGAAGCTCACCTCATTTTTCTCTTCGTGATGGAGGGCGATATAGAAGTTGGTGGTGTCCATCACCAGGTTGACCTGCTGGTAGATCTTGTCCATCAGTTCATCAAGCTCCATGACCGAGCTGATGATCCGACCTATGATGGTAAGGGTACCCAACTCTGCAATACGACGTTCTCGCTCATCGAAGAGTCGGGAGTTCTCGATGGCCACGGAGGCCTGGTTGGCGAAGAGCTCCAGGGTCTCGATGGTCCTTCGAGTGGGCACCAGGCCATCCTGAGGATCATCTACGGACAGCAACCCCAATATGGCCCCGTCCGCGCTCCTGAGGGGCACCAGTAACATGTCGTTGGGATGCCACTTCCCTTCAGGCCACTCCTCCTCCCTTTCTAGCGGCGTATAGGCAGCCAAATCCTTCCCCCAGTCCTCCTGACGATAATGAGGGATGAAAAAGGAGTTGCTAATACGGTACTCGTCGCGCATGACCGCCTCGAGTTGGGCCAGAGGCTGGAACACGCGTTGGAGTTGTCTGAAAACAGCAAGGGGTATCCCGGCTGATACCACTCGTCTTAGATAGGGTGGATCTCCTTCTACCCAACTGAGTAGGGCTTTGTTGAAACCAATCGCATCGGGGATAGCATGGATGATCCGCTCCAGGATGTCTCCGAGGCTCAGGTCCATGCGCAAAGCGCCAGAGATCTCAAAAAGGGTAGCCAGTTGTTCCACCCGACGGCTCAGGGCTTCCCCTTGTCTCACTTGATCCTCGTAACGCCGGATGTTGCCGATAGCTATGGCCGCCTGATCTGCCAGAGTCTCGAGGAAACGGATGCTGTCTGGGCTGAAGGCAGCCAAATCTGGGCTTTCGAGGTTGATGACGCCCACTATCTCTCCAGCGTAGCAGATGGGTACGACCAACTTGGAGCGAGTTTCTGGCACCAGACAGTAGGAATCGGGGTCCTGGCTTGCGTCGGAGAACGAAGCCGTCTGACCTGTTTCAATCACCCGGCGGATAATGCCCCGTGCCGACCAGGCCTCAGCGTTCTCCATGGCCGCTACTTGCTCAGGGCTATAGCCGCGCCAGGTTCGCAAGCGCAGTTGCCTGGTGCCCTGGTCAATGAGGTAAATGCTGGCATGAGTGGCCGGTATGACTCCAACGGCCTCCTCCAAAACGGCCTCCAGGATTTGCCCCAAAGCCAGAGTTGAGTTGAGCTTCTGGCTGATGCGCTGCAAAGCCATAAGCTCTGCCAACAACCGTTCATCATTAGCGGTTGCCGTTGGCTCTTTTTCGTCTACTCTATTCTGTTTCAGTTCCAGAGCTTCCTGATGCACCATAATGCTCTTGAGCCCTCTGCCGCGTGCTCGAAGACTCTGTCCAGCTTGGCTACCAACTCATCCACGGTAAAAGCTTGGCCAGGAAATTCTCCACCCCCAGGGCCTGAACCCTATCCCCTCCCTCAACGTGAGTTAGTATAGTAACAATTGGTGTCTCGCGTGTTTTGGCCTCTTTCGTTGCTCTCGTTTAACGTCATTGCGCTACCTTGCTATGAGTATGGTGACATCATCGTTCTTCTTGCCGAAATTCCGGGCTATTTCATCCGCTAAAATCTGCACATCCTGCGCCTGTTTCATCCACACAGCACTATCCAGGGTGAAGCGATTTGAAATGCCGTCAGTGTGAAGCACGAAGAGGTCGCCGGGGGTGTATGGATAGGTGAATTCTCGCAGGGGCGGCAGGCGATAACCCACGATGCCGTTCCTTGAAATAGGCTTGATAAGGGCGGTGCTGCGAACGTGGATGCCAATGTTGCCCACGCCCACAAAGGTCAACGTGCTCTCTGCGAAACTGATGCGCATCAGGGCCACTACTGCACCACGCGTCCCTTTGAGTGCCTGGTGGCATTTAGCCATGATGTCGCTCAAGGGTAAGGTGCTGTTAACCTGGACGCAACGGATAGCAGCCTGAGCCGCTTCTGCCGCAGCCTCGCCGCTGCCTAACCCATCAACCAGACAGATTAAAGTTGCTTCTTCCTCCTCTTTGATCAGATAGGCATCTCCCGAGATGTTGCGACCAGACTTGGGACGATGGACTATGCCGAATTCCATTCTACTCATTTGAGCCACTTTCTCACCGTCACTTTGGTGCCTACACCCAATTTGGTCTCAATTTCGAATTCATCCATCAGCCGTTTTGTGCCCGGCAAGCCCATGCCCAAACCAGAGCTCGTACTGTAACCGTCCTGCATCACCAGATCTACATCGGCTATCCCAGGCCCATTGTCCTCACACACCACCTCTATCCCTCGCCTTGCATCATCTGAGACAATAGCTCTGACCGTCATCTTGCCTTCTGGTGCGTATAAGACAACGTTACGTGCCAATTCAGAAATAGCCGTAGCGATACGGGCCTGGTCAATGGTGCCAAAACCCAGCTCTCTGGCTAGGTTCCGCCCCTCGACCCGGGCCGAGACAATGTCCAGATCAGTTTTGACAGGAATACATCGCTCCTCAGCCGGTGGTGCCATTGGTGCCTTCCTTCCCCACCATCTTGCGCAGAGCAGCGATGCCCTTCTCCAGGTTAAGGGCCGTGGTCACCCCTTTCAGTTCGACTCCTAGCTCCACCAGGGTTATGGCCACCTCTGGCTGTAAACCAGTGATGACGACGGTCGTACCCATCAGGCCCGCCATCTCGGCAATGTCTCCGGTGAGCCGGGCTAAGAAGCTATCCACCACATCCACAGCCGTCAGGTCCAGGATCAGCCCTTTGGCCTTGGTTTCATAGATGCGCTCCAGGAGATCGTCTCTGAACTGGGTAGCGGCTTTGTCGTGTAAAGCCATCTGTATCGAAGCTACCAGGTAGTTTTCGATTTGTAGGATGGGGATGCGAGCAACTTCCATTGATCTACTCCTCCCTCTTAGGCACCACCTCTAGCCCCATCATTTCCATAGCATACCAGACGCCCGCTTGCAGATTACTGCGGGTGACCACCCCCGAAAGGTCCACGCCCAGGTTGATCAGAGATTGGGCTACTTCACTGCTGATGCCCACTACCACACATTTGGCTCCCAAAAGAGATGCAGCTTTGATGGTTTGTACGAGGTGGTTAGCCACACTGGTGTCTACCACAGGCACGCCGGTAATGTCAATGATAACTATCTCGGCCTGATACTTGGTGATACCGGTCAGCAAGTCTTCCATGATGCGAGCTGCCCGTGTCGAGTCAATGGCCCCGACGAGGGGCATGACCAGCACATCCTCCCAGACCTGGATGACCGGTGAGGAGAGCTCCCCTACTGTTTTCAATAGACGCTCTTTTTCCTCAACAGCCGCTTGCAGTCTGGCCATCCTCTCCTCACTTAGTCTGTTGGCCTCAATCAGATCATCTATCATCCTCTCCAACTCGATAGACAAAGCGGTGAACTCATCTTCCCCTTCGGGGATCTCTACTTTCACGGAGAAGTCGCCCGCGGATACGCTTTGTACCACATCGAGTAGGGATTTGAGACGCTCTTTGACGAACTTTTTATATTGATCGAGGTCGGTCTTTTCAGCCATGTCACCTTTCTCCCGTCACGGAGGACAGAGCCTCCTCAGGAATTGGAATTCTCTATTGTCCCCTCAGCCACTTGAAGACTGTAACCTTGGTGCCCCGGCCGGGTGCCGATTCTATGTGGAACGCATCCATCATGCGCTTTGCCCCACCGAGACCCGAGCCCAAACCACCCGAGGTGGTATAGCCATCTTTCATAGCCTGCTCTATGTCCGCAATGCCGGGACCGTGGTCGAGGGCCTGAATCTTGAACCCTTGCCGCTTGCCTTTGGTTACAACCTGTACCTTAATGACCCCCTCACCAGCGTAAAGAACGATGTTACGAGCCAGTTCGGAGATGACAGTCTCGATACGTGTCTGATCGGCTTCGTTGAAACCCGTTTGTCTGGCCAGGGCCTTGACTTGACGAGCAGCCACATAAACATCGGCTTCTGTAGCCACCTTGACCTGGACAGTCTCTGTCATCAGACCTCCCTCAAAAAGGATTCGAGGGGTTTGAGGAAACTGGGGGGCCTCTCTCTCAGACCCATCAGCCCCTTTAGCATCCTTCTGAAACGGGCAAAGCAAAGCTGAAAGTGCTACGCGTTGTCCACCAAGTTGCAAGACCTGACGGAGACGTTCGGGTGAAACATAACCTCTACCTTAATTCGTCACCCTGGCGGGGGGCCATACGGCCCTCAGCCTCACAGCAGGGTGTGGCCAAAACAAGTTGGTAGTGATGGCTTGAGCCGTTCCCAGGCGACTTATGGTTTTTGACAACTTGATCGGGTAAAATTAGCCCGCAGTTATTACCCGATTAATAAATCAAAAGCCATCAGTCGCTACTACCCAATCCATTTTGGCCAGCCCTCATGACCGTATCAGGTTGCCAGGTTGGGACCGATCAGAACCCGCCTTATCTCCTCGACAAAATCATCAATGGCAAAGGGTTTGGTTAAGAATTGGGCCGCCCCCAGGGCCAGAACCTTCTTCCGCTTTACCTCTTCATCGGTGACGCTGCCCGTTACAACGATGACCGGTATATCCTGCGTAGCCTTGTCTCGTTTCAAGCGCTTGAGAATCTCGTAGCCATCCAAGCCCGGGATCTTCAGATCCAACAGGATCAACCCAGGCTGCTCCTGCCGGGCAACAGCCAGGGCCTCAAATCCATTGTTGACTGCCCTCACTGTGAAACCAGCTCTGCCCAGCACTTCTTGGACCAATCCCGTGGTGTCCCGATCATCGTCAACTACCAGGATTGAATCTTCTTCTTTGGGTAAAATAGCGCCAACGGCTGAAAGTAGCCTCCCTTCATCAACGGGTTTGGTCACGTAATCAATGGCCCCCAGGCGGAAACCATCCCCTCTATCTGGCACGATGGACAGGATCACCACCGGAATATCAGCCGTTTCCTCATCGGACTTTAGTCGTTGCAGTACTTCGAAGCCATCTATGTCGGGGAGGCGGATGTCCAGGGTGATCAGGTCTGGTTTCTCCTGGTGAGCTTGGGCCAGAGCTTCTTCGCCCCGAGCGGCGGTTGTCACCCTGTATCCATCACCCTCCAAATGATAGCGGATCAATTCTGCGACGTCCGGTTCGTCTTCAACGACCAGGATCCGTTTGGAGGGAGCAAAGGATAGAGGCGAGGGGAAGAGAGCGGGAAACTCCTCTAGATCTTTTCCTCTCTCCGCGAGGGGCAGGGTAAAGCTGAAAGTGCTTCCCCGGCCAGGCTCACTCTCAACCCAGATCTCGCCGCCATGCATTTCCACAAAGGCTTTGACGATGGACAGGCCCAGGCCTGTCCCTGCAACCTCTTGCACAAGGGGGTGATCGGCCCGGTAGAAACGGCCGAAGATTTTTTCCTGATCCTCAGGAGCGATGCCGATGCCCGTATCTGCCACGCTCACCTGCAAGAAGTTGCCTTTGGCCTGAACGGAGACGATGATCTGACCACCGGCTCGAGTATAACGGCGGGCGTTGTCCATCAGGTTAGTCAGGATTTGAGTCACCCGGTGACGGTCGCCGTATATAGGAGGCAGACTTTCGGGCATATCCAGTTTCAGGCTAAGGCCCTTCTCTTCAATCTGACCTCGGAGGGAAGCAGCTATTTCTTCAATTATGGCACTTATATGGATGAATTCAAGGTTGAGCCTGATCCGCCCGCTTTCAATACGGGAGATATCCAGCAAGTCGTTTGCCAGAAGGGCCAGGCGGTCGGCGTTGGATTTGATGATGCTCAGGAACCGTCGTTGAGCCTCGTTGATCTCTCCTACTGTCTCCAAGTAGAGCAAGTCAGTGTAGCCCTTGATGGAGGTCATGGGGGTACGCAGTTGGTGGGAGACGATTGAAATAAGGTCGCTCTTCATACGGTCAACGGCCACCTCCCTGGTGATGTCTCGGAAGACAGAGACCGTGCCCAGGAACTCATCCCCCATCAACACCGGAGCCATGTGCACATTGACTACCTTTTCTTCGGTCTCAAACTGGCTTTCGAAGGAGGTTGACTCGCCCTCTGCTGGCAAGGCCCGCGCCCATTCCTTTGTCAAAGCGAGCCAGGTATCGCCTTCCGCCCCATAAAGGCCGCTCAGTTCATGTATCGGCCACCCGACAATTTCCTCTCTCGACATACCCAGGATCTCTTCAGCCGCAGCGTTAAGCAGAATAACGTTGCCTGAGGCATCGGCGACCATCACCCCGTCGGCAATGCCTTCCAGGATGGCTCGGCTCTTTGAGGCCTCCTCTTGTTGGACGCGCAACATGCCTCCCATCCTCTCGGCTGACTCCCTGATCATGCGGTAGAGTTCAGCGTTGTTGATGGAGGCGGCAACCTGACTGGCCGCCGCCGAGACCAACTTGAGATGTGTCTCGGTGAAGTAGCCCGGCTCAGGATGATGGAGAAGGAGCACTCCTAATACGTCTTCGCCTATGGCCAGAGGCACGGCCAGAGCCGACTTGCTCACCCGTTCCTGGCCGGGACGCACTATCCAGCGCTCATCCTTGGATACGTCATCGATGATGACTGGCTCCTGGTGCTTCAGGACCCAGCCCGCCAGTCCCACACCCTTCCTAAAGTCCGTCAGTTTGCCCTCACGGGGCAAAGGCTCATCACGGCCCAAAGCAACTCTGTAGATGAGATTACCCGATTCATAGTCGAGCAGCATGATAGAACCGTGCTCCACCCCGACGGCCTTGTTGATCAGAGCCAGAGCTTGAATCAAGACGCGGTCGAGGTCCAAGCTGATTCCCAGGTCCCTGGTGATGAGGTAGAGAGCCTCGACATGGTCACGCTCCACAGTGAGTTCCTTAAGAGCCTGAGCCAACTCCTCGGTCCGCTCCTCAACCTTTTGCTCTAACTCCTGGGCAGAGCGAGTAAGCTCCTTGTACAGGCGTGCGTTCTCAATGGCTATGGCCACCTGATCACCCAGGGTCTGCAATATAGCTATGTCCTCGGCGGTAAAAGCGTCTAACTCGTCACTTTGTACATCTAGGATGCCGATTACTTGCTCCCCGATCTTCAATGGCACTGCCAACTCCGACCTGGTGGCCGGCAGAGCCTCGTTGGGCACATACCTCGGCTCTCTAGAAACATCGTTCACCAGCAAAGGTTGGCCAGCACCGGCTACCCAGCCGATGATGCCCTGCTCGCCAACTTTGAGACGCACCCCTCCCTGCTCCGCGATGAGCCGTCCGATCTCGCCTGCGCCAGCCTGGAACACAGCCTCGGAGGAAGTGAAATCAACGAGGAAAATGTGGACGTGATAATAACCCAAAATCTGCTGGATGAGCTCGACTACCTGGAGGAGCAGTTCATCGAGATCGAGGATGGAAATGATACGTCGGCTGAGCTCACTTGTGGCTTCCAGTTGGGCTGCCCGTTGACGTATCTCCTCATAAAGACGAGCGTTCTCCAGAGCTACGGCAGCCTGGATGGCAAAAGTCATAGCCAAGCGCGCGTCCTCTTCAGTGTAGTAATTCACTGTCGTCTTATCCAACGCGATCATGCCTATCACTTTATCTTTGAACAGGAGTGGCACCCCCAGCCAGGAACGGATGTGAGAGTGGGGCTCCTCGCGGAAGGCTTCATAGACAGCGGGAGCATCAGGTATGATCAGAGGCTTCTTATCAGCGATGACCTGACGGTTGGGGTTATCGCCATCAAGGGGGAAGGAGATGCCAATTACCTTATCCACATCAGCAAAGCCCCGGCCAGCAATGATTTCCAGACGATCCCCCACCAGGAGTTGGATGGAGGCGCTGTCATAGTCCACCACCCTTCGCAATTGGTCGAGGATCAGTTCCAGAACTTCGCTGAGCTCCAGGGTGGAGCTTACCACCTCCGACACCTGGCGTAAGGTATCCGCCAAACGCCGCCGGGCTTGCTCAGAGTTGTAGAGGCGGGCATTCTCAATGGCGGTGGCCGCTTGATCGGCCAGGGTGGAGAGAAGGATTTGATCAGTGGTGTCAAATCCCCTCTTCTCCCTTCTTTCGGCCGTCAATACCCCCATCACCATATCCCTGGTAGACAAGGGAACCATCAGCATAGAGCCTATCTCGACGGGCCCAGGCAAGAACCGTGGTTCGGCGCTGGTATCGGGTATGATCAGCGCCGTTCCCGTTGCAGCTACATAGCCGATTAACCCCTCGCCAGGAGCGAAACGCAGCTCCTCGGCTCTCTCTAATTCATATCCGTAGCTCATCCGGGGAACAAAGCGCCCGTCCTGAGGGTCGGGCAAGAAGATGGTCGCGTACTCACAACTCAGAAGTTGAGCACTGGTCTCGACGATGGTGTTCAGGAGAGCCTCTGGCTCGAGCATGGCACTGATGGCTCGCCCTATTTCGTTGATCACAGCCAAGTTATCGACGCGGCGCTGCAGGTTAGCATAAAGACGAGCGTTGCTGATGGCGATGGCTGCCTGGTTAGCCATTATGGCGAGGAGGTTCAAATCGTGGTCGGTAATCACCTCACCATCCTTAGGATCGCAGACGTTAAGAACACCGATGACCCGCTCACCGACCATCATCGGCACGGAAGCGAAAGCGGCCCGATAATGTCTCTCCCCCTCGATGCCTTGCTTAGACAAGTATTTGGCAATATCATCGGTGACAAAAGGCCTGCCTGAGTCAGCCACTTTGCCAGAGATCCCCTGCTCTCGTGGGATCTTTCCAGGCGAGATATCCTCTGGCAGTCCTACTGCGGCCACCATCTCCAGATAGCAGTTGTCTTCTGAGAGCAGCATTAGGGCAGAAATTTGCGTCTCAAAAATCTCTGCTGCGGTACAGGCGATAATTTGATATAGACTCTCTAGCCCCTCTCGAACGGAGAAATTAAGCGAAGACAATTTGGCTAACTTGACCTGGTCTATTCTATTGCTACTGTTAGGGAACACGTTCACCTTCAAATACCCCCTGAAAGTAGCAGCTACCTCGACATCCGACTATCCATTATCTCTCAGACAAGGCCGATGCCCTGCAAAGCATTCCTAGAGGACATAGGCGAGATGATTCAATGTCGTCTGTTTTCACGCCTGGCCTCAGCAGCTCTTTCTGTGATCTCCCTTATATCAGCAAAGGGACCATCATCATACGCTATGAGACCCACAGCCAGAGTCATCAAAGGCGCCTGCTTCTCTTGGCCATCAGGGTCTTGGACAATTATGTAACCCTGTTCCCGGTGCTTGAAATTGTAAAAAGTTCCCACTTCGGTGGCGAAACGGTCCGCGGCCTTTTCCTTGATCGCTTGAGCTTGACCGGCCGTAGTGATGACGACGAAATCATTGGCTGCCGTGTGGCCGATGAAGTCAATAGGAGTCCCCAACTCATCAACGGCCTCTCCGATCACCATGGCCGTAAAGCGGAGAACATCGTCACCAGCCACGAAGCCATATACCTCGTTGAAAGGCCCAAAATCCTTGAGGCCAATGTACAGGATAGCCCAACCATCCTTCCGCATGAGGAGTCTGAGTTGCTCTTCGATTAACTTGCCGCTGGGCAATCCTGTCACAGGATTTGTCAAGCTCTCACGGCCGGTCCGTGCAACCGCATTTTGGATACGGAATTTCAGTTCCTCGATGTCGAAAGGCTTGGTGATGTAATCATCGGCTCCCAACTCCAGGCCGGCTATCTTGTCCGTTCGCTCATCCCTTTGGGTCAAAAACATGATAGGGATGTGACTAGTGCGTAGGTTGCTGCGCAGTTCCTTACAGACCTCATAGCCATCCATGTCAGGCAACATGATGTCCAGAACCACCACGTGGGGCAGTTTCTTGCGGCAAAGCTCCAAAGCATCCCCGCCTCGTCCAGTCACGAGGACCTCATACCCCTGCGAGTCGAAATAGATACGCAGCATATTGGCGATATCGAGATCGTCTTCTACGACCAGGATCCTGCCTTTGTTCATTGTCCCTTACCTCCACTCATGGCTGAGTTTTCAAAATCCTCTGAAATAGCAAGAGGCCTTCGCGAGGCCAGGGGAAAATACTTCGGCCCCCGATTCCCAGTCAGCCCTCTGCAAATGCCCCTGCTATGGCCAAATTCGGCGCTCTTTCCTCCTTGTAATTTGCTTTTGGATGCAGGCTCTCTCAACCTGGGTTGCCCTCAAGATAGGTGAGACGCTCCAAGGGGTTGGAATGAACCAACGACCTAGTGCCCCATCCTTGTACGGGCGTTCTCTTTGACTGATTCCACCTCCTCCCCAGTCACGGCACGTTCAAATGAGCGAAAGCCGCCAAGTCTGAAACCGTGCTTCGCTGCCAGTGACGCTATCTCCTCCACTTGCTCCACCGTTATAGCTCGCCCCAGGGTGTGACTCTCGTAGCGCCCTTCCAGGGCAAGGATCATGGCCTCGGCCATACAGGCGTAAGCCATCCTGGGGGGAAAACCGAAATCGAAGCCGAAATCAACGGAGCCAGGCACCTCCACCATCCCCCCCTCGATGACCAGCACGTCATTCCGTTCTTCCACCACCTGGCGTGAGACGTCGCGAGGACGAGCCACATCGAGGACCACGGCCCCTGGTTTGAGATGATGGGGCTCGATGATAGTCTCGATGGCGCTGGTCACAGTGATGATCAGATCGGCATCCTTGATAGCATCTATCTCAGTAGCCAGGCTCACATGGGCCCCTCCCACTGCCTGGACATGGGCCTTGACCTCCTCCAAGCGGGGCAAGCGCTTTCCCACCAGGACCATCTCCGCCACGTCCCGGCTCAACAATTGAGCACAGACGCTTCCCACCGCGCCCGTAGCGCCAACCACTGCCGCCTTTGCCTCGCTCAGGTCTATCTCCATCTGTCTGGCCGCTTCACGTACGGCCTCGACAGCTACAGCCACAGTGTAACTATTGCCAGTGGTCACCGGGATGGAGAGGCGCTTGGATATGGTGATGCCAGCGTCGCCGACTACCGAGGTGAAAGCCCCTAACCCCAGAATCCTTGCCCCCAGCTTTTCCGCAAGCCTGCCCGTCTGCACGACCTTACGGTAGGCCACTTCGGTTGGCACCTGCGTCATCCGGGTCGGGGTGAGGGGGCAGGCCACGAACCAACCCTCGATTTCACGTCCAGTGATGGAGCGAATACCCGTGATGTGAGAGATATACACGGGCGGAAAGAAAAGGCAGAAATAATCAATGACGCTGGTCGGCAGATAACCAAAGATCTTAAACTTGCGGGCCACATCCTTCTTGGGCTCGATGGGATGGATGATGAAAGCAAAGTTGTCCATTGCTGCTCCCTGCTCAAGGATAATTTTTCACGATGAGGGGCAAGTAGATTTGGCTCAAGCCGCTGGAGTCGGTGCCGGTGGTGGTGTAGGCATCATAGTCGGGCTCGACAGGGTAGTCCTCCACGTTGCCCGCCACGTCGGTGGCCCGCGAGCGGAAGCAGTACAGTTGGTTCGGGTCGTTCAGGGCGG
>JBGVTF010000309.1:0-7112 GCA_041862415.1 Anaerolineae bacterium
GTGCGATCCGGTCGGAAAGTGACGGAGATAAAGTCGGGTCCCAGGGTCTCCAGCTCCTTGAGGGTGCCGTGGAGTCTCGCGACCTGTCCCTCACTCTTGGGAGGGAAGACCTCAAAGGAAAGGGTGAGGGGAGACCATCGATAGAACTCTCGGATCTTCATATCCTATGCCTCCTAAAAAATTATACATCTCTAGTCTCTACTATAAGTCGTCCACCCGGCGGACGACAAGTCGTATGCCATCAAAACCCACGATGCGCGCCCGCTGGCCCACAGTCAACCGCTGCTCGGAGACGGCGCTCCATAGCTCGTTGCCGTACCGTACCTGTCCCTGGGAAGCGATGTCCCTCGTGACGGTCACCACCGCGCCCAGCATAGCCTCCCGCCCGGTCCGCACCGGTTGCCGCATCCCATGGAGGACCCTCGCGTACAGGGCCAGGGAAACGGCGACCAGCGCCAGGTAGGACGACAGTGCCACCGGCCAAGGCAACAGGGCAAACAAACCCAGGCCCAGCAGGGGCATCATCAGCAAAGCGTGACACCACATACCCGGTCGCCCCTAGCTTTCTGCCGGCGCGCCAATCGGTTGGCCATCCCGGCGCGGGGCTGGCCGCAGCAGCGCCACCTTGTGTTTCACCCATTGCACCAGGCCCCCACCACCATCCCCATCGTTCGACAGCAGGACCGTCAGCCACACCGCCGGGCAAACCAGGCTGGCGGCCAGACCGACGACCGCCATGAGCCGGTCGCTGAAGGCCACCAGGGTCAAAAAAGTCAGAAAAGCCACCAGCGACAACAAGGCGCATAGTGCCATACCCAGGGTGTTACGCAGATCAACTTTGTGATTCATCATCAGTCGCTCCTCTCAGAGGGGGGAGCCCATAGCACGCCATCGGACTATGGGCCACCGGTTGCCCGGTGGAGAGTGGGAACCTCCCTCCCCCTCCAAACCCCGGCTGCTCACACGTTGGCCGTCCCAGCCTGGGAACAGCCGTCACTCCCGGTGTGAGCGATATAGAAGGGCCACCATCAGCCCCTCGCCTGTAGCGTTTAGACTCTCGCGATTCCGCCGATTAAGTAGCATATTGAAGTCCTTGGATTGAGCTCGCCGAAATCAAGGAATCGCACCGACAGCAGGCCAAATGCGGTTTCGATATGCCCCTTTTGGGGCTACCCTTCGACAGGCTCAGGACACCGCTCGACCGACGTTTGGCTTATCCCCTCTGGACTCCTTGAACGTTTACCTGTATCTTTGCGGAGCATCAAAGCCTGGCCAGTTGGGACTCGTCAAAGCTCTTGCGCTGCACGATCTTGCCCGTGTCCACGGTAATCTCGCCCTCGACGATTTCCACGGGGAAGAGATCCAACGGCCTGGGAGGTGGGCCGGCCAGGACTTCGCCCTTCACGTTGAACACTCCAGCGTGGCAAGGGCACCAGAAACGTTGCTCTTCTTCCTCCCAGGAGGCGATGCATCCCAGATGGGTACATACGCGGTAGAGAGCCAGAAAGCCGCCTTCCAGGTGAGCGAGATAAAACTTGCTCTGCCTGAAGAGGGTTACTGACCCCACAGGAAAGTCTTCCACCTTGCCGACCGTGATCCGGCCGCCAAAGGCTCCTTCTTCCACCCGGGGTCGCAAAAAGTTGAAGAGAATACCCGCCCCCTCACCGAGAAGGACGAGAGTTGTTATTGCCCAGGCGTAGAGGAAAAATCGCCGCCGTGTGATTTCCTTTTCACTGCCAGAAATATCCTCAGACATATGGCACCTTCCTATCTCTACTTGACTCGTCAGCCACCACTTGCCCCTCGCCTGATGTCCTGCCGGCATGGCCCACGGCCAATAGAGCTGTACCCCCCCGGAAGAAGAGCATGGTCAGGGTCAGGACGACAAGGCTCACGACTATCATCAGTCTGGACGGCAGGCGCGTTGCCCTGGCCTGCCTCAGCAGTAGGTAAGCCCAGACCCCGCAGGGACATCATCAGCAGGACGTGACACACATGCTCGGTCGCCTCTTTTGCCAGAGGGGGAGCCCATAGCACGTCATTGGGCTATGGGCCACCGGTTGCCCGGCGGGAGTGGGGATGCTCCTCCCCCTCCAAACCCCAACTTGCGTGGTTGGCAGACAGGGTCGCCTCTGCTTCCGGCGAGGCGTGCTCACGCCGTGACCTTGGCTGCCTGGCCAACGGCCTTGGGCGCAGCAGAGGCGGAAGGCGCCTCCCGCAGGTAGGCCGGGCGGATCTCCACCCGCCGCAGGGTGTTGGCGTTGGTAACCACGGTCACCGAAGAGATCGCCATGGCGATCTCCGCCAGCACCGGGTGCATCCAGCCGATGATGGCCAGCGGAATCATCACCACGTTGTAGAAGAAGGCCCAGAACAGGTTCTGCTTGATCTTGCGGAAGGTGGCCCGGCTCAAGTTGATGGCCTCCACGATACCCGTCAGTTCTCCACGCACCAGAGTCACGTCGCTGGCTTCGATGGCGATGTCGGTGCCGGTGCCGATGGCGATGCCCACGTTGGCCTGGGTCAAGGCCGGAGCATCGTTGATGCCGTCCCCCACAAAGGCCACCAGGCCGAACTGCTCCTGCAGTTTTTGCACCTCGGCCACCTTGCCGTCGGGCAGCACCTCGGCCAGCACGTGATCAATGCCCACCACCCGGGCGATGGCCTCGGCGGTACGCTGGTTGTCGCCCGTGATCATGGCCGTCTCCAGGCCCATCTGGTGTAATTCCTGGATAGCGGCTACCGAGTCCTCCTTCAGCGTATCGGCCACGGCAATGACCCCTGCCAGGCGCCCCTCTACCGCCACCAACATGGCCGTCTTGGCCTCCTCCTCCAGCCGGCGCAGCGTCTCCTCCAACAACGCCGGGTCCGGGCAGTGTTCTTCCATCAGCCTCCGGGAGCCCACCAGTACCCGGTCGCCATTTATCGAGGCCATGACCCCTTTGCCACGGACGGCCTGGAACTCCTGGGGCTCGGCCAGGGCCATCCCCTCCACTTTGGCTCGCTCGACGATAGCCCGGCCTAGAGGATGCTCGGAGCCCCGTTCGGCCGAGGCAGCAGCCTGCAGCACGGTCCTTTCGTCACAGCCGTGCACCGCTACCACGTCCGTCACCTCGGGCTTGCCCTTGGTGATGGTCCCTGTCTTGTCAAAGACCACGACCCGGACGTCCTTCAGCGTCTGAATGGCCTCACCGCTGCGGATGAGGATGCCGTTCTCGGCGCCCATGCCGCTGCCCACCATCAACGCTGTAGGGGTAGCCAGGCCCAGGGCGCAGGGGCAGGCGATGACCAGCACGGCCACCATGGAGACGATGGCCAGGGTAATCACGCCCAGGTTGGGGCTCACCCAAGGCAGGAAAGAGCCTGCCCCTACCAGAAAGGTCATCGCATTGGGGAAGAGCAGCCAGGCGGCAAGAGTCAGCACAGCGACGGTGATGACCACTGGCACAAAGACGCCCGTCACCCGGTCAGCGAACTCCTGGATGGGCACCTTGGATCCCTGGCACTCCTCCACCATTTTGATGACCTGGGCCAGGAAGGTATCCTTGCCCACCCGGGTGGCCTTGACTTTCAACAGCCCTTCCTGGTTAACGGTAGCGCCGATGGCCTCGTCGCCGGGCCGCTTGTTGATGGGCATGGACTCGCCGGTGGCCATAGACTCGTCCACGGCGCTCTCCCCTTCCATGACGATGCCGTCGGTGGGGATCTTCTCCCCGGGGCGGACGACCATCACGTCTCCCACCTGGACCTCCTCGATGGGTACCTCTGCTTCATAGCCGTCCCGCAGCACGCGGGCGGTCTTGGCCCCCAGTTCCAGCAACTTGCGGATGGCCTGGGAGGCGCGGCCCTTGGCCGTTTCCTCCACATAGCGCCCGGTCAGGTGGAAGGCCATGATCATAGCCGCCACGCCGGCATAGTTGGCCACGGGGAAGAAAAACGAAGCCGGGCCGGTGAGCAGCGAGACCCCCGTGCCGAGGGCGATGAGGGTGTCCATGTTAGCGTAGCCGTGCAGCACCGCCGTCAGGCCACTACGGTAGGTACGGCGACCGACCCAAAAGAGGACCGGCAGAGCCAGAACAATCATCCCCAGATGAAAGACCGTAGCATTGGGCCACAGGATGCCGAAAAACATTTCGGCGAACATCCACAGGATGATGGGCACGGTGAAGGCCCAGGCAACGCGCATGCGGAAGCGAGCCTGGAGCATCTTGCGCTCCGCCTCATCCTCCTGTTCCTCCTCGGCAAGCGCTTCCGGCGGGGCCTCTAGCACCTCGTACCCTGTCTCGGCCACCGCCTGCTTCAAGTCGGCCAGGCTGGCCACGCCGGGGACAAAGGTCACGGTAGCCTTCTCGGTAGCCAGGTTGACGTTGGCCTCCACCACTCCTGGCACCTTGCTCAGGGCGTTCTCTACGTGGGCCGCGCAGGAGGCGCAGGTCATCCCGCCGATGGGTAGGATGACGGTCTCCGTGGCTACCTCGTAGCCGGTCTCGTGCACCGCCTCCACCAGGTCCTTGATCCCCACCGCGTCGGTGCTGAACCGGACGCTGGCCTTTTCCGTAGCCAGGTTGACGTTGACATCTTCTACTCCGTTCACGCTTTTCAAAGCCCGTTCCACGTGGGCCACGCACGAGGCGCAGGTCATGCCCTGGACGGGCAAAATCAGTTGTCTGTTGTCCATGAAAAACCTCCTTCTTAATTATTTTCTTGTTTATCCCCTCCCACCTAGAGGGGTACCAAAAGCAAGTCGGACTCCAACGCTTCTACCAGCGAGCGCAGGTAGGCCAGATCATAGCGCAGCGGTTCAGTGTGTAGGTGCCCCAGGGTACCCAATAGAGCCAAGCGGATCTTCGGTCCGTTCTTGAACTCATGGAATGCTGACCATCGTCTCACCTGATTGCGAGTATATCACATGTGCGGAGGCGATAACAGCGGCAAATCACTCACCTGGAGATAGGTGAAAACCCCTATGCGGTACCGACCCAGCCCCACTGCACAGCCAGGACGACTGTTTCGGTGCGGGAGCACACGTCCAGCTTGACTTTGAGCTCGTCTACCCCCTCTACGCTTTGCAAGGCCCGTTCCACGTGGGCCATGCACGAGGTGCACGTCATGTCTTCGACGGGCGAGGCCAAGTTCGTCGTTGACATGATTTCGCTCCTTGCCAATTTACTCCCCTTGGGGAGTGGGGTGATGATTTGCTCCAGTATATCACCCTTGCGATGGCGTGTAACGCTCACCGTTTTGCCTGCCCACCAATAGGCAAAATGGCCTATTCCCCGGCAACGCTTCTGCCAGATCCTGATGTCGTGACTCTTGATGGATTGCTCAGGTGCTCCCCCGCCGGTCTCATTGACCATTGAGCAAGGCGACTGGCAAGGCCAGCGGGGGAGCGAGAGGAGGAGCGCGTTTAATGATGCATGCTGTGATGTTCCCCTTCGCCTTTCAGATACTTCTCGGGATCTTTGTCAAAGGCTACCTTGCAGCCTTTGGCACAAAAGCAATAGGTTTTGCCCTCGTACTCCGAGGTAGCCGCTGCCGTCTTGGGATCAATCATCATCCCACAAACCAGATCCTCTACCTTTTCCATAGTCCTATGCTCCTTTCTTGTGAATGTGTACGGATACATGAACTCGTTTATCAGCTCTTATCCAGGCTAAATGTCCACCCGGCGCAGCAACAGCGCATTGACGGCCACGATGACAGTACTGGCGCTCATCACCAGCGCACCCCATTCGGGCCGCAGGACGATGCCCAGCGGCTGCAGCACGCCCGCCGCCATCGGGATGGCAATCACGTTGTAGGCGGTAGCCCAGACCAGGTTCTGGCGCATTTTGCTCATCGTCGCCTGGCTCAGGCGGATGAGCCGCACCACGTCGCGTGGGTCGTTCTTGACCAGCACCACCTGTGCCGACTCGACCGCCACGTCGGTGCCGGCGCCGATGGCAATGCCCACGTCGGCCTGCACCAATGCCGGGGCGTCGTTGATGCCGTCGCCCACCATGGCCACCACCTTACCCTGGCGCTGGAGCTCCTTGACCTTGTCTGCTTTCTGCTCTGGCCGCACCTCGGCGAAGACGGTGTCCAGCCTCAACTCGGCAGCCACATAGTCAGCCACGGCCTGGCTGTCGCCGGTAAGCATCGCCACCTCGAGACCCATCCGCTTCAGCGCCCGCACCGCCTCCCGTGACTCATCGCGGATCATGTCAGCCAGGGCCAGCGCCCCGACCAATTGCCCACTAGCAGCCACGTACATAACCGTCTTACCCTGCCTGGCGAGTTCGGTCAGGCGTGGGTCGTTCGGCACAGCCACACCGACTTGCTCCATCAGTGCCCGGTTGCCAATGAAGACAAGACTCTCTTCGACAATGGCTTTCGCCCCTTTGCCAGGCACCGCCTCAAAGTCGGTCGCCTGCGGCAAGGACAGCCTCTGCTCCTGGGCAGCGCGTACGATGCCCTGAGCGATGGTATGCTCAGAGTTGACCTCCACCGCCGCTACATGACGCAAGAGCGTCTCCTCGTCCCAATCCCCCAACGACACCACGTCGGTCACGCCGAACTCCCCTTTGGTCAGCGTGCCCGTCTTGTCAAAGATCACGGCGTCCAGGCGTCGAGCCGTTTCGGTGGCTTGGGCATTGCGGATAAGCATCCCGTTGCGCGCGCCCAGGGAGGTCGAAATGGTCGTCACGACCGGAATGGCCAGGCCCAGAGCGTGGGGACAGGCGATGACCAACACCGTCACCGCCAGGGTGAGAGCAAAGACCGCCGACTGTGCACCGATGAAGAACCAAAACAGGAAGGTTCCCAAAGCCACCACGACGGCGATGATGGTCAGCCAATGGGCAGCGCGGTCGGCCAACCGCTGCACAGGCGGCTTGGAGGCCTGCGCTTCTTTGACCAGGTTGATGATCTGGGCCAGAGCTGTCTCTTCGCCGGTCTTTTCCACACGGATGCGCAGCGCGCCCTCGCCATTGAGTGTACCTCCGATCACCTCGTGGCCGACGGTTTTGGTCACCGGTTTGGATTCGCCGGTGAGCATGGCCTCGTTGACGCTACTTTGTCCCCCGATGACGCGGCCATCCATGGGCACCTTTTCGCCGGGACGCACCAACAGC
>JBGVTF010000310.1:0-4612 GCA_041862415.1 Anaerolineae bacterium
TGACATATCATCGTGGGATTCACCTTGGGTGTCTAGGCTTTGGCCACTTGTCTGGGTAGAGAGATGATCGAGGCCCTGAGTGATACGCCGTTTCCGGCTGGCAAGAGCGGCTCATGCCATGAGATGCAACACTTCGCCGGCTGCTGGGTCAGCTTTGGACGATAGAACTACGTTCAAGACGTCAAGAGTTGTGCGCCTCTTGACGTCTTTGCTTTGCAGACCAAGTTTGACAGAATAATGGGATTCAAGTCAAACCTGGCAAGGGAGCCGCCGCCGATTGTGCCCCCAGACGCACGGGAGATTTGACTTTTTCTGTTTCCTTTTGTAAAATAGGTTTTTACGTTACATATCCGACTTCACCAGTAAAAGGAGATCCCATGAACCTGATGTTCTTCGTGCCCCTGACCGGCGCCATCGGCATGATCTTCGTCGGCATCATCTTCTGGTGGCTCGTCAAGCAAGAGCCCGGCACTGTCCGCATGGGGGAGATCGCTTCCTTCATCCAACAGGGGGCGAACGCTTTCCTGCGGCGGGAGTTCCAGACGATCGCCTACTTCATCGTCGGTATCGGTGGGCTGCTGCTGATCGTGATGTGGCCCTCCTGGCAGATCGCCTTCGGTTTCGTGACAGGAGCGGTCTTCTCCCTGCTGGCCATTTTCATCGGCATGAACGCAGCCACGCGAGCCAATGTGCGCACCTCTAACGCGGCCCGGAGTTCGGCCGGCAAGGCGCTGACTGTCGCTTTCCGTGGCGGCTCGGTCATGGGGCTCTGCATCGTGTCCCTCAATATGCTAGGCATCGTGTTGCTCATGTGGCTCTTCGGCGTGGGGCCGGATAATCTCGAAGGAGTGAGTCTGCTGGTCGGCTTCGGCTTTGGGGCCAGTCTCTCGGCGCTCTTCGCCCAGTTGGGCGGCGGCATCTACACCAAAGCCGCCGACATCGGGGCCGACTTGGTGGGCTAGGTCGAGGCTGGTATCCCCGAGGACGATCCCCGCAACCCGGCCGTCATCGCTGATCTGGTAGGAGACAACGTTGGTGACTGCGCCGGCCGAGGCGCCGACCTCTTCGAGTCAGGCGCTGACAATGTGATCACCACTATGATCGTCGCGGCGTCCCCCATCTTTTTCAGCAAGTACGGCTGGCTCGGGGTCTTGTTTCCTCTTGTGGCGCGAGCGATCGGGGTCCTGGCCACTCTGGTTGGCGTGTTTCTGGTCCGAGGACGAGATGAGGAAAGCCCCACCAGAACGGTCAACCGCGGCTTTCTGGGCACCGCTCTGACCTGCCTGGTGCTCTTCTACGCCATAGCGCGCTGGATCATGCACGATGTAGGTCTCTTCTACGCTCAAGTCCTGGGGATGGTGGGAACCCTTGCGACTGTGCTCGTCGTCCAGTACTACACCGGCGCTCACGGGAAACCGGTATACGAGACCGCCCGGCATGCTCAGAGCGGACCGGCGCTGGCTATTCTGACAGGACTCTCCTACGGCATAGAGAGCACGGTGTGGGCCAAGTACATCCTGGGGTTTATCATACTCCTCTCCTACGTCATGGGGGGCGGAGGGCTGGAAGGAATCTACTACATTGCCGCCGCCACCATGGGCATCAAGGAGATGAAAGGGATCATCATGGCCGGCGACACCTTCGGCCCGATCGTTGACAACGCGGCCGGCATCAGCGAGATGGCGGGCCTAAGCAAAGAGACGCGCAAGGCTGGTGATGATCTGGACGCCGTGGGCAACGTGACCAAGGCCCTGGCCAAGGGGTACGCTATGAGTGCCGCGACGATGGGCAGTATGGTGATTCTTTTCGCCTATCTCTTCGAGGTCGCACGTCTACAAGGAATCCACCTGACCAATATCAACGACTTCTTCGTCAACCTGACTAACCCCTCGAACGTCACCGGCCTGTTCTTTGGGATTGCTATGCCCTACCTGTTTTCGGCGCTAGCCTTGCGCTCAGTCAACGCCGGTGCGTTCGAGATGATCGAGGAAGTGCGGCGTCAGTTCCGCGAGATTCCAGGGTTGATGAAAGGCAACGCCCTGCCGGACTACGCGCGCTGTGTTGACGTCGCGACGGCCAATGCTCTGCGGAAGATGATGGCGCCTACTCTCATCTCGATGGCCATCCCCGTGGTGGTGGGTTTCACCCTGGGGCCCTGGCCCTTGGCGGCCTATCTGATTGGCGTAAAGGCCTCGTCTGCAGCATTGTCGAAGGCACTGTTCAACACTGGTGGCACCCTCGATAACGCCAAGAAGCTAATCGAAGAGGGGCACTTTGGCGGCAAGGGTACCGAGACCCACGCAGCGGCTGTGATCGGTGACACCTTTGGCGACCCCCTGAAGGACACGGCTGGGCCGTCTTTGCACATCCTGGTCAAACTGCAGAACATCATGTCCATTACCCTGCTGCCACTGTTCATCCAGTATGGTCTGAACCTGTTTCAATAAGCCGGAGGCGAGATGCTTAGATTCGACCAGGAACTGCTGGAAATCTATGGCGAGTTGGATCGCGATCGTCTGATGGCGCTGGTCGTGCGCTATGCCTGTGACCGGCTCGGCGCTGGCGGCTCTTCCGTCTTCCTGCGCGACGACATCACCGGCCGTTACGTCCTGCGTGGCACTACCGGTCTCCAAGAGGGCGCAAAGATGCCCGCCGAACGGGTGGAGTATGAGCCTGGCGAAGGATTGACCGGCTGGATCGCCAAGCAGGGCCGGCCGCTGCGCATCGCCAACGTCAAGGACAACGAGGAACTGCGACACATCGCCGAGGATCTGGTCTGGAGTAAGAAATACTCCGAGATCAGCGCCAAACCGGGCCAGGCTTACCTGGGGGTGCCCATCCTTTCCAGAGACGGTGCCACCGTGCTCGGCGTGCTGCGGGTCTCTGGGAAGGCGGAAGGGGAGCATTTCGACGAGCATGATGAAGCACTGCTGAGCCACGTCGCCGCCATGGTGTGCATCGCCATTGAGAATTCGCAGCGCTACGAGCGGGAAAAGCGCCGCGCTCGCTACTTCTGGCTACTGTTGGACATTGGCACGGAATTGGACCCACGGCGGCCCATCGGCGAGATGCTGCAGGCGGTGGTGAACCGGGTCAGGGATGGTTTTCGCACCGAGGCCTGTCAGATTTACTTGCGAACCGAGGAGGATGTCCACCGGGTAATGCTGCGGG
Source organism: Anaerolineae bacterium (assembly GCA_041862415.1). Taxonomy (GTDB): domain Bacteria; phylum Chloroflexota; class Anaerolineae; order E26-bin7; family E26-bin7; genus E26-bin7. The sequence goes on from JBGVTF010000310.1 coordinate 3,172, forward strand.
CCGCCAGCGGCCTCCCTGGAACGCTGGTCGGCAAACTGACGTACATGGCAGGGAAGGGACTGACAGGCCACATCGTCCGCAATGGCACAGCCGTTCAGATACGCGAGGCGGCCGCGTTGGAGGATTGGGACGATCCTCATGTTGCAGAGGTCGCATCCTATCTCCCCTCCGGCGTCTATCGCTCCTTCGTTGGCGTCCCTTTGCAGTTGGGGGACGAGATCCTCGGTACCCTTGAGTTGATCAACAAGATTCCCAGCGCCCCCGGCCACCGCGATTGGTTCACCGACGACGACGAAGGATACCTGCGCTTGCTCTCCACGGCCATTGGCGGCGTGCTGGAAGGGGCTCGCTACCTCAAAGCCCTGAACGACGTGGGAGTCACCGCGATGCGGATGCAGCGGGTCGCCTCTTTCGGCACCCTTGCACAACGGATACGGCACGAGGCGGCAAATCCACTGGCCGTGGCTCGCCTGGCGTTGACCAACCTGCGCAGCGACCTCGAGGACGTGTTGAACCCTCTCCCCGCCCAGGGGAAAGCCCGAGGGGAGTCAGCAGGCCCGCTCGCTTCTGAGCATAGCACGTACCTTACCAGGCGGTTGGACGTCATCGAGACCAGCCTGAACGAGGTCAGCGGCAAAATGCTGGATCTGCTCAAATTCTCGCAGCACATCGGCTTTGTCCGCACGACCACCCACTGGAACGACGTGGTGCGCGAGGTCCTGATCTGGCTAGCGGCGGAGCGGCAGCGGCGTGGGGTGGAGGTACACGTAACCTACGAAGGCTTACCCCCACTGTTCATCGAGCCCAACGAACTATTTGGCGTCCTGGTCACCGTCTTGCGCCTGACAATGGAAACCCTCGAAACACACGGAGGCCTCATTGAAGTGCGCACTTCCTCATCCGCCGACGGTCAGCGCGTGCACACGGAGATACACGCGCCGGAGGCCCCGCTGAGTGAAAAGATTGCGTGTATCCTCGAACCGGCGGCTGGTGCACCTGAAGAACTCTCGCCCCTTCACTTCGAGTGGGCACTGGCCCACGAGACGGTGGAGACCCAATATGGAGGTAGTCTCACCTGGCAGGCTTACGACGGAGCAATGCGCTTCGTGCTTGAACTACCATTAAAGGAAACCTGACATGGTGATGGAACAGAAAACGATCCTCGTAGTAGATGACGAGCCCTTCTTCTGCGAGGAAGTCGTTGCCTTCCTCAGCAACCCCGCCTTTGCAGCGCGAGGCTGGAAAGTGGAGGCTACGGCAAGTGGGGAGGAGGCACTGGCCCGGCTGGAGCAAGCCCCCTACGACGTAATGCTGCTCGACATCAACATGCCGGGGCTGGACGGCATGGATGTCCTGCGCTCGATGCACGAGAAGCATCTGCTGGAGCAGACCTACGTCGTCATGCTCAGCGCTTACGGCGTGTATGAGAACGTGGTCGCGG
>JBGVTF010000311.1:0-6697 GCA_041862415.1 Anaerolineae bacterium
ATGTGTAGTATGATAATGGCAACCGTTCAGGGAGTGGTCCCCCCAGCGAATTTCAAACGAATTGGCTTGCGGGCCAACTCCCCCCGCCATTTGTCAATCTTGCCCAGGGAGGTGAGGCATGATTAAATGCTCGGTTTGTCAGGCGGAACATCCAGAGAACACTCTCTTCTGCGACGAGTGCGGGTCCTATCTTCAAGGAGACAACCAGAAAGAAACGGACCCCTTGGCCGTCGCTGAGGTGACCTGGATGGAAAGAGAAGAAACGAGCGAGGCTCCTGAGGAGATCACCTCCCCCCTGGGCCTCAAGCTGACGATACCAGACAGCGGACGCGATGTGGAAGTGCCTCTTACAAAAGAAGTGAACATCGGACGCCTAGACCCGGCCAGCGCCAGCTTTCCAGATGTTGACTTGAGCAGCGATGGCGGTCTGGAGAAAGGGGTCTCCCGCCGCCATGCCAAGGTCACCAGGCGCGGACGTGAGGTGTTCATCGAAGACTTGGGTAGTATCAACGGAACTTTTCTGAACCGCAAAAAACTGACACCCTATCTCCCTCAGACGCTAAAGAGCGGTGATGAGCTACAACTGGGTAAGCTCATACTGCGGATTAGCTTCACCAAGTAGGGACATTCACGCACTGCATGACTTTCACGGTTGTGTTTAACAGGAGGAACCATGGCTCAAACCGTAATTATCCATCTGGTGAATGAGGATCCGATCCTGGCAGAAGTGGAAGACTTGGAGAATCTCGACGGTCCAATCCTCGAGTGCACGAACCCTCGCCGCAGGGATGGCAAGCAGTTGCATTACATCACCCCCGAAGCTACCAGCTTCCTGTTCCCTTGGCACCGCGTCAGCTTCATCGAGTTGATGCCCAGCGAGATGGAGCGGGGCGAGGTAGTGGAGGTCTTCCGCGAGTAAGTCAGAACTCCCATCGTGCGACTACCAGTGATACCAAGAGGAACGGCCCACAAGATCAACTGATTGAGCCGTTTGAGCGCGGTTAAGCTACCGGCGATGGTTTCAGTCCGTCACAACACGATGTACTGTCTACCCTGCTCCCTTTGAGTGGGGTGTCGAGATCAGGGGGGATAGGATCTGTTTTCTGTAAGGCAGCCTTTTGGGCTGCCTCTTGCTGTTGACATTTGCCCACAGATGTTAAGTCGACGATGTTACATTTTGCCTACCGACCAATCTAACATTGCCAAGTTAGGGCCATTGCCAGTTTAGAGACACGGGGGGAGCCAATAATAGACTCAAGGAAACCAGTCGTGACAGACGCCAAACGCATTGACCTCCACGTCCATTCTCTTCTCAGCGATGGGGTGCTGTTGCCCAGTGAGCTCCTGCAGCGGGTGGTCGTCAAAGGCTACGAGGCCATTGCCATCACCGACCACATCGATGCTTCCAACATGGAGGAATTGATCACCAGCCTGATGCGCTTCGCTCGCCAGCAAGAGGGCGACTTCCCCTTGACTTTTATCCTGGGCGTAGAGCTGACTCATGTGGCCCCACGAAGCATTGCCCCCCTGGCCCGGCGGGCCAAGGAATTGGGCGCGGACCTGGTGTTGGTTCACGGCGAGACCATCAGCGAGCCCGTCAGGCCAGGAACCAACCGCGCCGCTGTGGAATGCTCCGCTGTGGACATTCTAGCCCATCCGGGCTTTATCACCTTAGAAGAAGCACGTTTGGCGGCCGAGAATGACATCTATCTTGAGATCACTTCCCGCAAGGGTCATTGCCTGACCAACGGCCACGTGGCCAATATCGCCCGCCAGGCCGGGGCCAGGCTGGTGGTTAACACGGACGCTCACACGCCCCAGGACATGATAGACCAGGAGATGGCCCGCCGCGTGGCTGCCGGGGCCGGGCTGAACGAGGCCGAGGTCGAAGCAGCCACGGTGACCAACCTCCAGACCCTGGTGCAAAAAGCAGTGGGCAAAGGCTAACCCGCTTCTCCCTGTTTAAAGTTCACAGCGAAAGGAAGATCACCCTGATGGCTTCAATACCACAAATCCTACCTGTCACCTGCCCTTACTGTCGGGCCAAATTTGCGGCTCCAATCCAGCGCGTTTTAGATGTCGGCCAAGAGCCCAAGCTCAAGGTCGCTCTGTTGCAAGGCCGCCTCAACGTGGCCACCTGCCCCCAGTGCGGGAACACAGGCATGCTCAATGCCCCTTTCATCTACCACGACCCAGAAAAGGAACTGGCCCTCTGCTTCGTGCCCACCGAGCTGGGCCTGACGGGCACCGACCAGCAAAAGCTCATCGGCGACCTGACTAACGCCGTGCTGAACTCTCTGCCCCCCGAAGAACGCAAAGGATATCTCCTGCAACCCAAGATCTTCCTCAGCTTGCAGGGGCTGTTAGACACCATCTTGCAAGCTGATGGGGTCACCAAAGACATGATCGAAGCGCAACGAGTCAGGGGCGAACTGATTTACAAGCTATTGGAGGCCAAGAGCGATGAGCATCTGAAGCAATTGGTCGAGGAGCACGATGCCGAACTGGACTATGGGTTCTTCCAAACCCTGACCGCAACGATGGGGACGGCCAGAGCCGACGGCAAAGGCGAGCTGGCTCAGCGCCTTTTGGACCTACGCACCAAGCTTCTCAACCTGTCCACTGTGGGCAAACGGGAGGTGGCTCAGCGGAAGGTTATCGAGAGTCTGGGCGAAAAGGTGAGCCCAGAGGACCTGCTCCAGAAGATGATAGAATGTGAAGACGAGGACCAATTGCAGGCCTACGTCGCCCTGGGCCGCCCGCTCATGGACTATACGTTTTTCCTCGCTCTGACGGAAAGAATCAACGCTGCCCAGGCGGAAGGAAAAAGCGAGGAAGCTCAGCGCCTGACGGACTTGCGGGCCAAGATTCTGGAGTTTCAGCAGAAGTATGATCTGGAGGTAGCGGCCGCTTTGCAGAGAGCAGCGGATTTGCTGAGAGAGATTCTGCAAAGCCAAGACCGAGAGGCCACGGTGCGGGAGCACCTGAGAGAAATTGACGACATTTTCTTCGCCGTCCTCTCAGCCAATATTGCCCAGGCCGAGGAAAAGGACCAAAAGGAGATAGCCGAGGACCTGAGACAGGTGGGGGACTTGAGTCTGGAGCTACTCCAAGAGAGTGCACCGCCGGAGATCAGGCTCATCAACCAGTTGATGCAAGCAAAACATCCAAAGGGGACGAAGAAGATTCTGGAGAAAAACGCAGCTCAGGTCACCGCAGAACTGATCAAAGTGATGGATTTCATGGCTGAGAACTTGAAGCAAAGTGGAAACAACGAGGCTGCCCGGCATCTGAGCGACATCCGCGCTCAGGCGGAGACGATGGTAGGCGGAAGGTAACCATTATTTTCGAATGATGGGGAGCCGTCTCTTCCCGGATTCCTCCCTCTCCCTACGTTCACGATACTTTGCTACTAACTCCTCGTAAAACCAGAGGATGCGGTTGGAGGTGTTCAGAATGGAGTATTGCTCACTATCTTCCAGAGCTTTCTTGGCCAACCGTGCCCGCAAGTCGTTCTCGCTCATCAAGCGGAACATTTTCAGGCTGAACTCCGCCAGATCGTGCCTGCTCAGAAGGCCGTTGACTCCATCAACTACAGTGTCGCCCACGCCGGGTGACTCGATACCGAGGACAGGCAAGCCGACCGCCATGGCCTCTATGACCGACAAGGGATGCACTTCAGTCACAGAGGCCGTGACAAAAGCGTCGGCCATGCTCAGGTAACCCGGCACGTCCTCGTACTCCACGCAGTCCGTAAAAATCACTTTCTCGCCGATGCCGGACTCTTGGGCCCGATCCCTCAAATTGTCCATCTCCGGCCCATCTCCAACCAGGAGCAGACAAGTCTCCGGTAGCTCCTGGCTGACCACGGCAAAGGCCCTCAGCAAGAAAGCCAGGTTTTTCTCCGGCGCGATGCGCCCTACATAGACCATCACCTTGGCCGATTCTGGCAGCCCCAGTTCGGCCCTGGTTTGTCGCGTGCGCGGATTCTGAAAAGGCTCCAGGTCGATCCCATTGGGGACGATTTCGATGTGAGAGGTCACGCCATAGCTGCGTAAGACATCGTGCAGGCCCTTCGAGGGGGCGATGACCAGGTCGCATTGACTGGTGAAAGAGGGTAGATAGGCTTCCAGAAAGGTTTGGGTCAGGGCATCGGGCAGCAACGGAAGGTAGTGGTATGCATAGAGGTCATAACGGGTGTGGTTGGTGTAGATGACAGGGATACCGTATCTCTTGCCGTATCTGACGGCGATGCGGCCAGTGATAAAAGGGTGGTGTACGTGAAAGACATCCATGGTCTTGCATTTGTCCCGGGCCGCCCTGGAGAAACTGAAGTTGAGATAGTAGCCGGTGTCAGAGAGAGGGATGGCCGGAGAGCGGATGATCCTCAGTTCCTCATCCTCGTAGTCCAGGTTCCCTAAGGTAAAGACGAAAACTTTGTGCCCCCTAGCTTCCAGAGCTTTTTTGTGCTGGTATACAAAGTTGGTGACGCCGCTGACGTGAGGCTTGTAGACGTCCAACAGTAATCCGATACGCATCGTTCCACCTCCTTGCCACTTCACGAATCTCGGGTCACGAGTCACTAACCTCCTCGACGTGAGATTAGGTGACAGAGGATAGAAGGCAAAGTATGCAAGCTGAAATCGTAACCATTGGCACAGAACTTTTGCTGGGCAAGATAGTAGACACCAACGCGGCCTACCTCGCTCAACAACTGGCCACTATCGGCCTTGACCTATACTACAAGACGACGGTGGGTGACAATGAAGAGCGCATAACCGCAGTCCTGCAGCAGGGCCTGGCCCGTTCGGATGTGGTTATCACCAGCGGGGGCCTGGGCCCCACTGTGGACGATGTCACCCGCCAGGCAGTGGCCAGAGCTGCTGGTCGGGAACTGGTGTTGGACGAGAAACTGCTGGCCCAGATCGAGGCCCACTTCGCCAGGCACGGCTTCACTATGAGCGAGAACAACCGCCGCCAGGCTTACATTCCCCAGGGAGCCATACCCATCGAGAACCCCGTGGGCACCGCCCCGGCTTTCATTGTGGAAACAGTGCAGGGTCTGATCGTTTCCCTGCCTGGGGTGCCACGGGAGCTGAAGTACCTGATGGAAACCCGGGTCATACCTTTTCTGCGAGAGAAGCTCCAGATGGGCCAGGTCATCATCAAGAGCAAAACCTTGCGCACCTGCGGCATCGGTGAGAGCACGGTCGATAGCCGTATCGGTGACTTGATGCGCTCCAGTAACCCCACTGTGGGCCTGGCTGCCCACCCGGGCCAGACGGACGTACGCATCACGGCCAAAGCTGAGAACGAAGCCGAGGCCGACCGTCTGATCGCTGAGATGGAAGAGAAACTGCGAGAGCGACTGGGTGATGTGATTTACGGCATTGAAGCGCAGAAACTGGAGGATGTTGTGGCTGCTATGGTGGGCGAACGAGGCCTGAGCATTGCCATCCTGGAAACCAACACCCAGGGCCTCATCGCCCAGCGCCTGGAGAGCGCCTCTCAAGATAGACCAATCTTGAGAGACAGCTATGTCGTCAGCCGTCCAGAGGATGCGGTCGAAATCGCGAGCTCGCTTCGGTCTGTCATTGAAGAGCACGGCCTTGTCAGCCCCCAGGCTGCCATGGCAACAGCGGAGTATCTTCGGGAGACGACAGGGGCGGACATCGGCCTGGCTGTGTTCGGGAGCATGAAACAGAGACAAGGGTTGTTTGCAGAAAGCGCAGGAGAAACCCACATCGCCTTGAGCACAAAAGAAGGTACAACCCAAAGAGCTTACAAATACGGTGGAACCAGCGAGTTGGTCCGAAGCTGGGTCTCCAACACAGCTCTGGATATGGTGCGCCGCAGTCTTATCAAAACCAGAAGCAGGGTCTAATTCCCTTTGTCTCTTCTGACCAGTTCTTTCATCTCCTCCACATCGCCTGGTACATTGACGTTGAAAAAGGAAAGATGCTGGGGATCAAAGATGTCCACTTCACCTTCCTCAACATAGCGCACCCGTACCTCGGGGAAGAAGTCAATGATCTTGAGCCCTCCCCTGGCCAAAAGGCGGTCAATAGGCTCCAGGCAGCTTTTGGAGTAAATGGCGTGCAGAGGCTCTGGAAACCCCCCTACCCTTGGAATGACCACGTCGTGCCCACGAGCCAGGAGGATCATGTAACGGAGGAGATTGAGATCTAGGAAGGGCATGTCACAGGCGACCACCAGGCTGTGGGTATTGGCGGCTGACTTGAGACCAGAGTAAATGCCGCCCAGCGCCCCTTTGCCAGGATAGATGTCACCCACCAGCCTTGCCTCCAGGTGATGGTATTTCTCTGGAGAATTGGCGACGATGATCACGTCGTCGCTCAACCTGGCCAGCTTGGCTACAATCTGCTTGATCAGGGATTGACCGTTCACATTGACGAAAGACTTATCCATACCCAGGCGTGAACTCTGGCCCCCGGCCAGCACGATGCCGCTGACAGTGAGCATGGACGCTTCCTCTCTCATGACCCCAGGACAGAACCGATGAAATCCCGCTGTCCCCGGATGAATTCCTGGGCAGTCAGGGCCTTTTTCCCGGCAAGTTGTATCTCTTCCAATAGCAGGGCACCTGTGCCGGTGACCACGGCCACTCCATCATCTAAGCTTATCACCCGACCGGGCTCTTCACCGCTTGGTCTTATCGTCGCTGGCCGAGCACGTA
>JBGVTF010000312.1:0-4397 GCA_041862415.1 Anaerolineae bacterium
GATAAGCTGGAATTGGTTTCTTGTGCACATCCTCAAAGAGTCCTTGGGCTTGAAGCTTTTTGACCATTTGCTCGAAAGCCAATTGCAGCGCCCCGACACCCGCAGGGATCATGGATTCAACGTAGAACTGATACTTGCCCTGAAGAGAATAGACGCCGATATAACCCTCAGCAATCACCGCCAGGCCGTTTTCCGGCTGGAATTTGACCTTGCTAACGTTGCTTTTCCACATAACACATGGCAGTATCGATTGCTCGTCCTTTAGCGAAAAGTAGTATCGTCCGCTGTGGTGGTGCTTGAAGTCTGTTATCTCGCCGGTAATTGCCAACCATCCGGGTAGATTGTTTTCCAGAATCTCTTTTATTAGCAGATTGACCTGGCTGACCGTATATATTTTCGCTCGTTGTTGCGCTTTATTCATAAAGACCTAAACATTACTTTGCCATCTTCGATAGCCGATTATAAACCTAAAGGTGTCGATCATCAATTTCCAATTCGACCGGATTTACGCAAAAGAAGAAAGGCTGCGAGCTCTCTTGCCCACAGCCTTGGTCGTTACAAATCAAGGACCTAAAATGTTAAACTACGGAGAACTCCGGAGCCAGTTGCCTGCCATGACAACAAACTCGCTGAAATTGACCGCGCCATCCGGATTCAAATCTACCGGTGATGAGCCTGGCTCAGGTTCATTAGTGGTCAGCTCAAATGCCATATCCCAGGAGACATCCTGGAACATAATGGGCTCGCCGTCGAGCCAGTTGGCACCAAGCGTGGACGCTATAGGATCCATGATCCGGACCGCATCGTCATTGAAGAAGTGCGGCCGGGTCTTCCAGCCCCACGGGTACTGCGGCGCGGCCTCAGCAGGGTCATAGATTGCCGCAATACTTAGCCAGTAAATCCTCGTTCCACCCCCGTTCCCATTGCCACCGGAAAGAGTCCTAATTTCATCCTGTGTCAACGCCCGGTTGTATACCCGCACGTCGTCGATTGAGCCGTGGAATTCACACCCCGGTACTTCCGCGTTTGCGCCAATCCAGACGTTGAGGTTATTGCTGCTTATCGCGCCGTTATAGGCGGAACTGGCGTCTTCAACACCATCTACATATATACGAATCGCCGATCCGTCATACGTTCCGCAGACGTGATGCCATTCGCCAGCGCCGACCACAGTGTTTCCGCTAACATAATACCAAGGAGGCCCACCGGTAACGGCGAAGCGGAATCTTCTTTCGCTCAAGACAGTAGTAAGCCTCCATGCGGAGTGACCCTTAGTGACGATGCCTGTCCAATCAGCAGGCACCGTGGTGATATTTACCCAGGCTGCGGCTGTAATCTGGCCGGTCATGTCGAATACCGGAGCATTCCCGCAGTCCACATAGTCATCCACGCCGTCGAAGTCCAGCGCGCCGCCTATCTTGCCAGCGGTCGGCTGCCAGACGGGGTCACCATAGAGGATGCCGTCGTTCTGACCGGCGCTATCGTGGGCGATGTTGCCGGCCTCCTCATCCAGTCTATAATGCCCCACTAAACCGGTTACAGTAGGGCCTTGATAGAACCATTCCTCCGCCCGCAGTACCTGATTGAACTTGAAACACGCGTCGTTTGCGCGTCGCGACGATGCACGAGGATCTCGGTCGTACCCAGCAAAGTCCCGCGCCCAGTTCTCGCAGTAATTCTCCCAGATGAGAGTGCCGGGGTGACTAAACGCCTCTTCTGCAGCAGGTACATCTGTCCAGATACCGATATGGAAGGCCTTCGGCGCGACCGGCGGTAGCTGGTCACTGCGAGTCCATCCGAGGAACGAGCCCCACCAGTGGATGTCGGTTATCGGCCGCTTATCTTCGCAAAGCCAATCGTCGGCCACTATTGGAGCAAAACCGTAGATTGACTGCTCATCCCAGCCGTTGAAAAGAACTACTCGTGCTTGTCCGACTTCTACTGGCGGCTGACTCCACTTCAGATAACCCCCCGTTTCCGGCGGCAGTTGCGGACAAACTGTCGTCTGGCACGCTGTGCCCGGGCCCTGGGGTGTGCCACCACTATTAAGGCACTGCTGCGGCGCCAAATCCTGACAACTGCCATCAGGCAGACAGCAGGCCTCGTTCTGGGACGGTGGTGGCGGCGGCTGAGCGCAGTTGGTCGTGGCGCAGCTCGTTCCCGGACCCTGGGGCGTTCCACCACTATTAAGGCACTGCTGCGGCGCCAAATCCTGACAACTGCCGTCAGCAAAACAGCAGGCTTCCATTTCCGCCGGTGTCTGCGGACAAGTGCTCGTCGCGCAGGTTGTTCCGGGGCCCTGCGGCTGACCGCCTTGACGTTCGCACACAGCCCGGTCAACATCGCTACAACTGCCGTCAGCAAAGCAGCAGGCCTCCGTTATCGGCGGTTGTTGCGGACAAACTGTCGTCTGGCACGTTCCGCCAGCGACCTCGGGCGTGCCACCCTGATCCCAGCACGTGTCGGGTCGCAGGTTCTTGCAAGAGCCATCATCGAAGCAGCAGGCCACTATCGGCGGCCCGTCAGACGGGCAGTAGACCTCCGAGCAAAGCGTGCCATAGCCAAAGAATACGCCGCCCAAGTCTCCACAGGTTTCCTTAGTCTCCTGCGTACAGCCCCAGTATACAAGGTTTGAACAGCAGGCCCCCGTTGGCTGCGGGCAATTAGTCGTCGCGCAGGTTGTTCCGGGGCCCTGGGGTGTACCGCCCGCGTCAAGGCAGTCCTGCTCGGTCGCATCAGCACAACTGCCGTCGGGAAAGCAGCAGGCCTCGGCTTGTGGCGGCTCTTGTGTACAATCGGTGGTCCTGCAGTTAGTGTGAGCACCCATGAACGTACCACCTTCTCCGAGGCAGGTCCGCTGATCTGTGTCCAGACAACTACCGTCGGGGAGACAGCAGGCCCCCGTTGCTGCTGGCGGCTGCGGACAAGAGACCGTTGCGCAGGTTGTTCCGGGGCCCTGGGGTGTACCGCCCGCGTCAAGGCAGTCCTGCTCGGTCAAATCATCACAACTGCCGTCATCAAAGCAGCAGGCCTCGGTTTGCGGCGGCGGCGGCTGCGGGCAATTGGTCGTCGCGCAGGTTGCTCTGGGGCCCTGGGGTGTACCGCCCCTGTCAAGGCACTCCTGCTCGGTCAAATCCGCACAACTGCCGTCATCAAAGCAGCAGGCCTCGGTTTGCGGCGGCGGTTGCGTACAATCGGTGGTCCTGCAGTTAGTGCGAGCACCCATGAACGTACCATCTTCTGCGAGGCAGGTCCGCTCATCTGTGTCTATACAACTACCGTTGGGGAGACAGCAGGCACCGGTTGTTGACGAGGCTTGCTGCTCGGAGGCAGCGGCAATGGCGCCGCTGTCCTTCTGGACGCAGCGGTAGTCAATAGAGCCATCTAAGAGTACAAAGTTTCTGCCTTGCACACCAATAGAGACCCATTGCGGATTATTGTAGGGGATTTCAAGATGCTTCTTAACCGTGATTGGTTCGCTGCCGGATGCAAGCTGCCTGGCGAATAAGATACGGCGCTGGATGAGCTTCAGTTCGTCAGCAGTATTCTGGACGTCGGCGGGCAAAGGTGGCCGGTTCCTGCCCAATTGTGACCACGCGCTCGTGGTCCAGTTATAGGCGATCTTTACCAGACATGGCTGGTCCTGCTGCAGAGGCTCGACAGTCAGAGAAACATCGATCAGCTGCTTGCGGCTGGGAGCGTATGGGCCACTATAGAACCACTCGCTCCACCAGGCGGTGTTGCGGTAGAAATGCCATTTGGCATCGCCATAACCGCTGCCGCCACCCTCAAGAAACTCATTGTTCGGCCCGATAGCCACGAAAAAGCTATCTGTCTTGGCCTGTGCCGAAGTACGTGCTAATATCAACACCGCAAGCACTATCAGCACCCATTCAAACCTTAGTTTTAACTTTGCCATGATTACATCCTCCTAAAAAAGTTCTTTCCGAACCAGAAATGCTTATATGTTATAATTTCTCCCGCGGCACCGCTCCGCGACAAGTCCAATAGAAGGCTCAAGTTACAGTATATGAACTCAGCGCAGCAAAATCAAGCGAAAATTTATAGGACGTACAGTTTTTTAGCCTTTTGCAGAAGTGGCGTACGTAAAAAATAGGCACTGCTATTGGACCAGAACAGCCCAATATCCTTGCGATGGGCAGCGCAACTTCAGCCGACTTTTAGCCTCGACGGGCTTGGCGGCTGACCACCGACACTGCATAATGTCCAGCCATTGCAGCTTGGCCGGCTTTTTCAATGAACTGATATCCAGCGTGACTTCGCCGCCATCAGGGAAGTAAACTGCGTATTCCTTGCCAGGGTTGGCCAGGCAGTAGGCTTCGTTTGGGTGCCTATCCGAGAGCAAATCATTGTGAGGCTCACACGTAAAGATATCC
>JBGVTF010000313.1:0-16674 GCA_041862415.1 Anaerolineae bacterium
AACGCGCCCAGGCGCGCTTGACGCCAGCATCGTCGCTAGCGGATGAACTCTTCAACGTTCCGACCCAAGTGGCGGAGCCTAAACCCATCACCACCGAAGAGGATAACTGCGTGTAACGCCAGATCCCCGTCCCAAGTGCCGATTTTGTCCCACAAGGCCGGGATCTGGCGATCCCTGGCCAACACACAACTGGTGGCGGAGTTATGGAGGCGGAACCGTGCCCCCCAAGGTTGGCGTCATTGGCACTTCCGTGACCCGGCAAAATATGACATCGACAAGAAACCCGCCCTACTCAAGGAGATGCAAAAATGAACTACAAGAAACACCAAACCATCCTCTGGCTGGCCTTAACCTCAATCCTAATCGGCGTCCTGCTCCTGGCCTGGCTGCCTATGCCCACCCAGGCCGGGCCGGGGCTACCCCCTCGAGTGACGCCAACCCCACGACCATCTGGTGGTGACGACGACAAAGACGATCAGCCCGTCGGCGCTCACATCGTCTTGCACGTGCCATCGGCCCCGGCCGGGGTATGGACCATCGTCCAATGGCAAGACACCGCCGGTGGCTGGCACGACATTGACGGCTGGCAGGGCACCCTCGACGAGGGCGATCAAAAGATGTGGTGGCTGGGTCCGGGCCTCTTCGGCAAGGGGCCATTCCGCTGGCTGGTCTACCAGAGTACCAGCGGAGAGAAGCTGCTGGCCGCCAGCGACCCGTTTTATCTCCCTGACGCTGAGGGCGAAAAGCTCTTGGTTGAGATGTCGCTCTCGAAATAGCAAACAAAAGACCTGACAGGTTTTGTTGCGAAACCTGTCAGGTCTTGTATTTCTTTCTGATCTGAATATGGGTGCTCTCCCTGTGTTGATGGCCTACTGCCTGCCCATACCCTTCTTCTTCACCTTCTCCCCGAACCTTTTCGCATCTATGATCATCCTGTGGTGCTCGCCCTCACCCACCTTCTCTACCTCGTCGTGGGCTTCCACGCGAAAGACCAGCCGACGGCCATCCACCTCTGCCAGCTCAGCACGAACTCGGACCTTCATGCCCATCGGGGTGGCTGCCAGGTGGCGGACGTTGACCAGAATGCCCACCGTTTTGTAGCCCTCCGGCAAAAGAGGGTCAACAGCGGCCACGCTGGCCTTCTCCATCAATCGGATCATCTCCGGTGTGGCCAGAGCAGAGACGTCACCGCTGCCCAGATGCGCGGCTGTGTTCTCCTCCCTCACCAGGAGTTGGCACTCGCTGGCCAGACCAGGTACAATTCCTTCCACTAAATCGCTTCCTTTAGTTCCTTGATCAAAGCTGGCAGCACCTCGTGCAGGTCACCGACGATGCCCACATCGGCCAACTGGAAGATGGTCGCACTCGGGTCCTTGTTGATTGCCACCACGAATTTGGAATCCAGGACGCCAGCGTAGTGCTGGATAGCCCCGGCGATGCCGCAGGCAACGTATAGGTCGGGGGCGATCTGGGTTCCTCCCAAGCCCACCTGCCTCTCCTCGTCCGTCCAGCCCTCGTCAACGGCCCCTCGCGAGCCGCCCACCTGACCACCCAGAACCTCGGCCAATTCCTCCACCAGGGCGAAACTTTCGGCATCTCCCATGCCCCGGCCGCCGGAAACAACAATCTTGGCCTTATCCAATGGCACCTCGGGGCGGGCCTCCTCGCTGACCACCTTCAGCACCTTGCTTCTGACCTCGACGTCATCAACCTCCGCGGCGATGGTCTCCACTTCTCCGGTCCGACCCGGATCGGCCAGAGGAGGACGGAAAGCGCCGGGCAAAACAGTAGCCATCTGAGGCCGGGCCTCGGGGCAGACGCTGGTCTGAAAGTACTCGCCGCCATAGACGGGATAGGTGGCCAGCAACTGGCGCTGCATCTCGTCAATCTCCAGGCTCAGACAGTTGGTGAAGAGAGCCGTCCCCAGGCGCTGCGCCAGGCGCGGGGCCAGGTCGCGGCCCATGCTGGTAGCCCCCAGGAGGACGATCTCTGGTTTCCCCTCCTCGACGAGATCACCCAAAACCTTGCCATAGATTTCGGTGCTGTACTCATTCAGACGAGAGTCATCGGTCACGTAAACCACGTCGGCACCGTTGGCAATGAGTCCCTGCCTGAGCTCCTCCGTGCTCTCTCCCAAGAAGACGGCCTTGACGTAGACGCCCAGGCTATCGGCTAACTGGCGAGCCTTGCCCAACATCTCCAGGCTCACAGGGGCCAGGGCATTGCCTTCTTTTTCAGCCACCACCCAGATATCGCAGTAAGGGCTCTCCTCGACCGCTTCGCCCACCATGCTTTCCAAAAAGTCCAGGTCCATATTAACCTCCGCTAGATGACTCTACTGGCCTTCAAATGCTGCACCAACTCCCTGGCTGCTTCTTCGGGAGCGCCGGTGATCTTTGTCCCGAGTTCTCTCTCTGGAGGGAAGCTGATGCGTTTCTCCTCCGTCAGGGGCTGCAAATCTGCCGCCTCAAGGCCAAGGTCAGACGCCCCCCAGACGGTCACCTCCCACTCCCGGTAGGCGCTGATGATGCCGGCCCCGGTGAGATACCGTGGCTCGTTGGCGTCCTGGGCGATGGTCAGCAGCGCCGGCAGGCTGGTCTCGACTTCGCTGTAGCCTTGCCACTGGTTGCGCCTGGCCCTCACTTTGCCGTCACCGGCGGCCACAAGCTCGCGCACCTCGGTGATCTGGGGCAGACCCAGGTATTCAGCCAGACGAGGCCCCAACTGGCCGGCACCGGTGTCAGCGGCCTGGCAGCCAGCCAATATCAGGTCGTAATCACCGATCTTCTGGATGGCCTTGCCCAGGACAGTAGTAGCCACCGAGATGTCGGCTTTCTTGAAAGCTTCATCGGTGAGGAAGAAGGCGCTGTCGGCGCCCATAGCCATAGCCTCGCGCAGGGCGTCGTCGGCCCGCTTCGGCCCCATGGTCACGGCCACCACCTCGGCTCCCTGCTCGTCCTTGAGTTTGAGAGCCTCCTCCAGGGCATTCTTGTCGTTGGGATTGATGATGTACTCTTCGCGGTTGATGAATATCCTCTCCGCGCGGCGGTTGACGGTCATCCCGCTGGGGTCGAGGATCTGTTTTATAGGGACGATGATTCTCATACTGCAAACTCCTCCTTGCTCCCTCCCCCAGAGTTGGGGGAGAGCCGGGGTGGGGGATTTAGGGCGAAATGCGCACTCCGACCTGGCGGAAGATGTCGGAGGCGATGACAATGCGCTGGATCTCGCTGGTGCCTTCAAAGATTTCAGTGATGCGGGCGTCACGGTACATGAGGTCGATGAAATAGTCCCGCATGTAGCCCATTCCGCCGTGGATCTGCACGGCTCGGTCCACGCAGCGGTGCAGCACCTCCGAACCGTAGAGTTTGCACATCGCTGCCTCCTGGGAGAAGGCCTGGCCGGTATCCACCAGCCAGACCGTACGATAGACCAGTGATCGCAGGGCCTCGATCTCTGTCGCCATGTCGGCGATCATGAACTGGATGGACTGCTTGTGGGCGATGGGAGCACCGAACTGCTGGCGCACCTTGGCCCACTGGACGCTCTTCTCCAGAGCCAAATCGGATGCCCCCAGGCAGGCAGCCCCCAGGCTGAGCCGTCCGATGTCCAGCGTCTTCATAAAGGTGACGAACCCCAGTCCGACCTCACCGATCACGTTCTCCTTAGGCACCCGGCAATTCTCAAAGATCAGCTCGGTCGTATCGCTGCCCCGGATGCCCATCTTGTCCTCCTCAGTGCCGGTGCTGAACCCGGGGAACGCCTTCTCCACAACAAAGGCCGTCACGCCGCCCCGGGCACCCAGTGACGGATCGGTAACCGCGAGGAGGCTGACGACATCACAAAGCTTCCCATTGGTGATATAGATCTTGGAGCCATTGAGGACATAATAATCTCCATCGCGCTCGGCCCGGGTCCTGATGGCTGCTGCATCGGAGCCGGCCTCCGGCTCCGTCAAGCCGAAGGCACCGATCAACTCACCCCGGGCCAGTGGCGTCAGATATTTCTCCTTCAGTTCCTGGCTGCCGTCCAAATGGATAGCCATGGCCCCGATGCCGATATGGGCGCCAATGATCGTCGCCAGCGAGCCGCAGAACTTGTTGAGTTCCTCCATGGCGATGCAGTAGCCCATCTCCCCGGCCCCCATCCCGCCGTACTTCTGGGGGAAAGGCACACCCAGCAAGCCCAACTTGGCCGCTTTATCTATCAACTCGCGGGGGACTTGTTTTTTCTCGTCAATTTTCCTGGCGATGGGAGCGAGTTCTTTCTGGGCGAACTCGCGGATCATACGCCGTAGTAATTGGTATTCTTTGGGGAGAATAAAGTCCATATTCCGACCTCCTCTTTAGGAGTCTCAAAAACTAGATTAGCCCAGGCCCAGGGTTAGAAATCCCTGGCTGAAATTGAGAAGTGCCTTCTGGCACTGAATGAAGCCCTGAGGGGCCTTCTCAGCTTCAGGCGGTGAGTTCCATTCGGCGGCTCTGACTATGGTCTGATCTTGAGCCCCTTTTCTCTAAGAATGTCCGCGGCGATGATGAAACGCTGGATCTCATTAGTCCCCTCGAAGATGCGGCTGACGCGCACATCGCGATACATGCGCTCGATGGGGTAGTCCTTGATGTAACCATAGCCGCCGTGGGTCTGCAACATGCAGTTGACAGCCCGATTGGCCACTTCGGAACCGAAGATCTTGACCATGGCCGCCTCTTTGGTGTATTTCTGTCCCTGATCCACCAGCCAGGCCGTGTGGTAAACCAGATAGCGCAGGGCCTCGATTTCAGTGGCCGTCTCGGCGATAAAGTTCTGGATGGCCTGCTTGAGGGCGATGGGGCCACCGAACTGCTCGCGCTCACAGGCAAATTGAACACCTGCTTCCAGCGCGCCCTGGGCTACCCCCAGGCAGACGGCCCCCACACCCAGGCGTCCATAGTCCAGGGCTTTCATGGCCGTGGCAAAGCCCTGATTGAGTTTTTCCTCGCCTCCCAGAATATTGGCCGCTGGCACCCGGCAGTCGTCGAAGAAAAGAGTCGTCACCGGGATGCCATGCAGGCCCGTCGTCTTTTCGTTGCGACCGACGGTAAAGCCAGGGGTGCCCTTCTCCACAATGAAGGCGGTCATGCCGCGTGCCCCTCGTTCCTGCTTCTTGGCCGGCTCGGTCTTGGCAAAGACGACAAAGATCTCAGCGATGCCCCCATTGATGATCCAGATCTTGTTGCCGTTCAGGATGTAGTCATCGCCATCGCGCACAGCCTCGGTCTGGATGGCCCCCGCGTCGGAACCGGCAGCGGGCTCTGTCAGGGCAAAAGAGCCAATCTTTTCGCCCAGGGCCAGCGGCTCCAGGTAGGTCTGTTTCTGCTCCTCGGTGCCGTCCAGGTAGATGCACATAGCCGCAACGCTGGTGTGGACCTCGATGATCATGGCCGTGCTCATGCAGACCTTGCCCAATTCCTCCAGCATCATGCAATAGCCGATGGTACCGATCTCCGAGCCCCCGTATTCCTCCGGGAAGGGCGCTCCCAGGAAACCCTGTTCCGCCGCCAGCTTCAGGGTCTCCAAGGGCGGGCGTTCTTCCTTATCCAGCGTCTCGGCCAGAGGTGCGATCTCATTCTGGGCGAAATCACGGAACATTTTCTGAAACATGCGCAGTTCTTCGTCGAGTGCAAAGTCCATAGGTCTTTCTCCTTGGGAATTTCCCGGCTGCCAGCCACAAAGGACCTTCCCTTCTCGGAAAGCGGCCCTATTGCGCCACAGGCCGGGCAAAGCCCTGACTTCCAATCCACCCCCACTACTGCCAAGGGCAACACAAGCAGGTGAGGTGACTCACCTGCTTGCTCTGCTACTGTCACCGGCTACCTGTCTTTGAACGTCGGCTTGCGCTTCTCCAGAAAAGCCCTCAGCCCCTCTTCCGTATCCTCACTGCTCGCCAACAACACGAACTGCTCAGCTTCGGTCTCCAGGGCATCTTCCAGGTTCTGCTCCAGGCCCCTGTTCACGGCGCGGATGGCGGCGGCCATAGGCAATTTGCTCCTGGTGGTGACGAGCTTCCTGGCCAGTCCTTTGGCTTCCTTGATCACTGCGCCCGTGGGCACCACTTTGTTGACCAGGCCCATGCGATAGGCCTCCTGCGCAGTGACAGCATCGCCGGTGAGGATCATTTCCAGAGCTCGGCCCTTGCCCACGATGCGCGACAGGCGTTGGGTACCACCCCAGCCGGGGATGAGCCCCAGGTTGATCTCTGGCTGGCCCAGGCGCAGCCCGTCCTCGGCGATGCGGATGTGACAGGCCATGGCCAGCTCCAGGCCGCCGCCCAGGGCAAAACGACCGTTGAGAGCAGCGATGACCGGCTTCTCTGAGCGCTCGATCTTTAAGAAAGTTTGCTGCCCCTGGCGGATGAAAGCCATAGCTTCCTCTGGTCTGTCTTTGAGCTCGGCAATCTCGTTGATGTCGGCCCCGGCCACGAACAACTGGCCCGCGCCGGTGATGATGATGACCTTCACATCGTCGTTGGCTGTCACCTCGTCGAAAGCATCCCCCAGCTCTGTCATCACCTGGGTATTGAAAGCGTTGGCCGGCGGATGGTCAATCGTCAAGGTGGCCACACGGTTTTCGACGGACACGTGTATATACTGTCGTTCTGCCATTTTGGCTCCTTTCATTTGTTTTATGTTGTATACTCCATGAACCCTCGACCTGTCTTCTTGCCCAGCTCTCCGGCTTTCACCTTCTGGTACAGCAAGTCAACGGGGTGGAAGCGAGGGCCGAATGCTTTCTCCAGCTCCTCCAGCTTTTTCACGACCATGTCCAGGCCCACGCTATCAGCGTACTCCAGAGGTCCCATACGTACCGCCTGGCCGTCCTCCTGGCGCACCTGCATCCCCAGCCCGGCGATACAGGCCATGTCAATGTCGTTGATGTTGGCGATCTCTTCCATGACACACAGCGCGGCCTCGTTGACGAGGGGCATCATCAGGCGCTCAACGCTGAACTCGGTGCCGGTGATAGCCCCCGGTTGGGCTTGGATTTCCTTGATCATCTCCTTGACCGGCTCGTCCGTCTGATCGCCGTAGCCGTAGAAGCCAGCCCCAGCTTTCTCGCCCAGACGCCCCGCCTGGTAAAGCTTTTCCAGGAGAGGAGCCACCGTGAGGCCCTCTTTTTGGGACACCATGTACACAGCCGTGTGATAGGCAACACCGATGCCGATCATATCCATCAGGGTGAAGGGGCCCATTGGCCAGCCGAACTCTGTCATGGCACTGTCAATCTCTGAGGCCGTGGCCGCCCCCTCTTGCAGGGAAAGGATCGCCTCGAAGAGGTAAGGCACCAGAATACGGTTGACCAGAAAGCCCGGACACTCCTTGACGACCACCGGGATCTTGCGCAGTTCTTCGCTGAATTGCACCACGTCATCAATGGTCTCCTGGCCAGTGTCTGGGCTGCGGACCACCTCCACCAGCTTCATGAGGTGAGCCGGGCTGAAGAAGTGCAGACCGACCACCTTGTGGGGGCGTTGGGTGGCCGAGCCCATCTCCTGAATGGAGAGAGCCGAGGTGTTGGAAGCAAAGATGGTCTCCGCCGGGCAGACCTCGTCCAACTCGGCGAAGACCTGCTGTTTGACTTTCATGTTCTCGGGCACAGCCTCAAGGACAATGTCCACGTCAGCGAATTCGTCATAGGAGAGCGTGGGAATGACCAGATCCAGCTTTTCCTGCATCGCGGTGGCGGTCATTTTGCCCTTGTCCACCCGCCGCTGGTAGATGCCACGGATGGCATCCATACCCTTGTCCAGCATCTCCTGCTCAATATCCTTCAGCACCACCGGCAGGCCCGCGTAAGTGATCACCTGAGCAATCTCAGCCCCCATGAAGCCTGCGCCCACAACGCCTGCCTTAAAGATGTACATTTCAACCTCCTACCATGTTTTGAGAGGCATGGCCGCCTCAGGGTCGTCAATGCGCATGAAATAGACCCAAGAATCCGGGTATTTGGCGAAAGCGGCCTCGTTGGCCTGGCTCAGGGTCTTGCCCACGAAATACGCACCGCTCTCCGGCTCGATGGCTACCAGGCCCTCTTTCCCCTCCAGTTCACCCTTGATCTTCTCATACACCTCTTTGGCCCTGGTGATGAACGCTTCCCTGGTAGCCTTGTCCCTGTACATATCCATGACTGATGACATAGAAAGCCTCCTGTTACTTTCTCTCCAAGATGATCGTGCCGCCCTGCCCGCCGCCGACGCAAGCCGTAGCCAGCCCCAGAGAGGCATCCTGCTTGATCATCTCGTGCATCAGGGTGACCACGATGCGGGTGCCGGTGCAGCCTACGGGATGCCCCAAGGCGATGGCTCCGCCGTTGGGGTTGACCTTGTCCCAGTCCCAGCCGTCCTTCTCCAGCTCGATGCCCACGGCCAGGCTCTGAGCGGCGAAAGCTTCATTGAGCTCGATGATCTCCATGTCCGTCAGCTTGAGGCCAGCCCGCTTCAGAGCCAACGGGATGGACTTGGTGGGACCAATGCCCATGATCTCCGGCGGCACTGCGCCGTAGGCGTAGCTGCGGATGGTAGCCATGGGCTCCATCCCCAGCTCGTCGGCTTTTTCCTTGGTCATCACGATCACCGCCGCTGCGCCATCGGAGATAGGACAGGCGTTGGCAGGCGTGACTGTGCCGCCCCTTTTGAAGACGGTGGGGTAGAGAGCAGCCTTCTGAACAGAGAGGCCGGGGTTGATGCACTCGTCCTGGATGATCTCCTCGCGCGCCACCTCCTGGCCGGCCACCTTCTTGACCACCGGTACAGGCACGATCTCGTCGCGGAACTTGCCCATGCGGGTAGCCCGGAAGGCTTTCTTGTGCGAGTTGACAGCAAACTGGTCCTGCTCCTCGCGGCTGAGGCCGTACAACATGGCCAGGTTCTCAGCCGTGTAGCCCATGACCATGCCGCAGACGCCGTCGGTCAGCCCTTCCCATAGCGTGTCAATGAACTCGGTGCTGCGCAGCCTCAGGCCCCAGCGAGCCCCACGCACGGCATAAGGCGCGCTGCTCATGCTCTCCGTGCCCGCCGAAAGAAAGACCTCGCCATCGCCAGCCTGGATGGCCTGACAGGCGTTAGTGATAGACACCATACCCGAAACGCAGTTGCGCTGCACAGTGTAGGCGGGCACATGGGTGGGTATCCCTGCCATCAGGGCCGATACGCGGCCAATGTTCGTCGCGTCGGAATACTGGCCACAGCAACCCAGGAGCACATCGTCAAACAGATGAGGGTCAATGCCCGTGCGTTTGATGACTTCTTCCATCACGATTCTGGCCAGTTCCTGGGCAGACAGGCCTCGAAAAGCCCCCCCATGACTGCCGATAGGAGTTCGTACTCCCCCTACGATTACAACTTCTTTCATTAAAACCCCCTTGTCGAATCAATTCTTTGGTTTGTTTGGCTTTGAGACACACAAAAGCGAGGGCCTTGGGACGATTACACGCGTCCCTCGATCACCCTCGCCTGCACACAGACGTGTAACAGGGAAAAGATCCGTGGAAGCAGCAAGTGCATCGCGGGTTTCTTCCCTTCAATGTCTCTTTGTCGTCGTTGACGAAACATGGCTGAATCAATTCGCCTGATGGACCAGGAATTTGTGGGCTAATTGTACAACAATTCACGAAAAAAATCAAACTGATGGCAGCATAAGAACTCGGGACTGATGACAAGTTGTCAAAATCAGAGTTTTAGAACGATTCAGCGCCCGAGTGCGCTGCTAATCAAAAAGCTGACAGTTTTAGCCCCTTGTGGTATAATAAAAAGTGGGGAAAGTGCTTCTTGCAGTGTGAGGCAAACAATGAGCTCTCAACAAAAGCAAGCACCTCAGTAAGGGTGAACCGCGGTGCTAGGGCGGTTTTCTTTTTGTCATCCCCGCTTCTGGAGGACCCATCCCTGTCGCCATCTTGAGGCTAACCAATCTCACCTCGGCTGGAGAGGGGTAATGAGCAGAGATCAACAGAGGATAGATCAGATCACCGGGAGGTTGAAACAGAAATGGGGCATCAGTGAGGATGAAATAAGGGTCGTCTGCTCCCCGCTGCGCATCTGTCCCCTGGGCGCTCACATAGACCATCAATTAGGTCTGGTCACTGGGATGACTATTGATCGTAACATCCTGCTGGCCTTCGCCCCCAACAGAGAAGGCAAGGTCTGGATCAGCAGCACCACCTTTTCTCCACCAGTCGAGTTCTCATTGGACGACGTACCAGCCAGAGTCCCGGGCGATTGGGGGAATTACGTTCGCGGTGCAGTTGTGGCCTTGCAGCAGGAACACGATCTCCAATATGGCATCTACGGCCTCGTCTCTGGGGACATGCCCATCGGTGGCCTCAGCTCTTCGGCCGCAGTGGGAGTGGCCTATCTCCTGGCCCTGGAGCAGGCCAACGACTTAGAGGTGACGCCCTTGGAGAACGTCAGGCTGGACCAGTACATAGAAAACGTTTATCTCGGACTGAACAACGGCATCTTGGATCAGTCCATCATCCTCCTCAGCGACGAAAAACACCTGACCTACCTGGACTGCCGGTCGGTGGAAGTCCAGATGATTGATTCCCCTTTCCAACAGAATGACTTTGAAATTGTGGTGGTCCATTCAGGGATCAACGAAGTCCTGGTGGGCACAGACTACAACCGCCGGGTGGCTGAATGCCAGGAAGCGGCACGCCTGATGCTGGAATGGGCAGGATACGATGTCCCCGACTCTTCGACAATCCTTCGACGTTGCTCAGGACAGGGCTCAGGCCCCAGCAGCCTCGCCCTGCGGCTGGTGCCAGAGGAGGTCTACCATACCTATGGCCGACGCCTACCGAAGAAATTGGGCAAACGGGCCACCCACTTTTTCACCGAGATGCAGCGAGTGCAAGAGGGGGTCGCTGCCTGGCGCAAGGGAGATTTGGACGCTCTGGGACAGTTGATCAGTGCTTCCGGGGCTAGCTCTATCAACAACTATGAGTGTGGCAGTGAGCATTTGATCACCATCTATGAGATTTTGAATGCCTGTCCGGGCGTCTATGGAGCCCGCTTCAGCGGAGCGGGCTTCCGCGGCTGTTGCATCGGGCTCATCAACCCCGCTTACAAAGGCGACATCGTGGAGGCAATTCAACGCCGATACCCGCAGGCCCATCCAGACATAGCGGACAAATATGGGGTCTACTTCTGCCACCCCGCTGGGAAAGCCACAGTGCTATGAACATCAAAAACCAGGGAAAGAGAGGGATTTTTCATTGCAAGGAGTGATACTGGCCGCCGGGCAGGGGTCGCGCTTACATCCCATCACCCTCGAGAGATCGAAGGCCATGCTACCCATCCTGGGCAAACCCATCGTCGAAAGGGTGATGGAGACCATCTATGCCAACGGGGTCAAGGACTTTATCTTGGTGGTCAGTCAAGACGACCGGGACATCGTCAAGTACTTCAACGAGGAGTCGGAACTGGAGGTCAACATCACCTTCGTTGTCCAAGAGGAGCGTCTGGGCATGGCCAACGCTTTACAATGTGCCACCCCTTTCATCCATCAGGATTTCGTCCTGTCTGCTTGCGACAACCTGGCCCCTGTGAAACACGTAGCGGAGTTGGTCGAGCGTCAGCAGGCGGACGAGGCCATCCGTGCCACCCTGAGCCTGATGCGTATTGATCCTTCCAGCGTGGGCAAGACCGGTATCGTAGAGTTGGTGGACGGTCGGGTCACCCACATCGTCGAAAAGCCACGTCCAGAAGAAGCGCCGTCCAACATTGCCAGCTTGCCCCTGTACGTCTTTACACCTCGCATCTTAGACTACCTGCCCCAGGTATCCCTCTCGCCTCGTAGTGAGTACGAGCTGCAAGATGCCATTCAGATGCTGATTGAGGCAGATGGAGGTGTGCAAGGTGTTTTCGTCGAGAGTCGCCTCACCCTAACGGGCCCAGATGACCTTCTGGCCATCAACCGCCATTATCTGCTCAACGGCTACGACCGCCCCCAGCTCGCCCCTTTCACAGTGGGCAACAACACCCACCTGATCACGCCTCTGCGAATAGAGCAGGGAACGATCATCGGCGAGGAGTGCATTATCGGGCCCCACGTCTATATCGAGCGAGACTGTCACATTGGATCCAAGGTGACCATCAAGGACGCCGTCGTGCTGCGGGAGTCTGTCATAGAAACCGGAACGACGGTGACCAATCAAGTGGTTTCCTGATTTTGTCAGCCACAGACTTTAGTTTTATGATAGATATGAGCCATGGAGTGCCATTCAATGACACCTGTAAGCCCTCGGAAAAACCGTGATGCAGTCGGGTTTTGAGTAGTTCTATCTGCGGACGAACGGCATCATGGAAATCGCTGTAGAGAAAAAAAAGTTGTTGATAGTGGAAGATGATGCTGACACTGTCGAGGTGCTTTCCCTTTTCTTCGAAAAGGAGGGATACCAGGTATCGAGTACAGCCTGGGGGCAGGATGCGTTGAAGCTTTGCCAGGAACTGCCGCCCGATGTGATACTTTTAGACATCCGGCTCCCCGATGCAAATGGCCTTGAGATCTGCCGGCAACTGCATAACTCCTTCCAAACCAGCCATATCCCAGTTATCTGCCTGACGGAAAAGAGAGAACAGGTCAACAAGATTGAGGGCCTTGAAGCAGGAGCCATTGACTACGTTACTAAACCCTTCAATCTGCACGAATTGAAGCTGCGCGTCCGTAACGCACTGAGGCGGACTGCTTATTGGTAGTGAGGGGCTTTGCCGGGAAGCCCCGACCCTCTCGTCAACCTGCTTCCAGCAGTGTAGCTAAACTGGCCAGGAGGTCACTCATGAAAAGGACTCGTCGGTGGTTGCGACTTGGCGGGATCATAGTTGTGAGCATGGTAGGCACTTTGTTCCTGTACTTGAGTCTGGAGACCATGGGGCTCCTGATCACCCAGCCCGAAATCGAGGTCTCCATCACTTCTCGCGACTGGAAGGGACTGGCTGAGGCTCTGAGGTCGAAAGCAGATTACTATCGTTACAAACTGGAGGAACACGAAGCCACAGAGGCCATAGATGTGGAATCGCCGTCCGTACCGGTGATCTTTGAGGCCAGTTTGTTCGAAGATAGCCTCAGAGTCCACGGCTGGGCCAAGCCGGGCCAACCAGTTGCTCTCTACGCCGACACGGAACCCATCCTCCTGATCACGGATACTCTTCCCAACGATTATTTCACCATCCGGAGAATCTACACCGATTCCCTGTCAGCAACCTTGACCCTTGGACCTCCCGACGGAAAAGAGGGCCTGGGGTTGCTGCCCACATCGCCCTCACTATGGATCACTTCCACACCTTCCTCGCAAGCAGCCATCAGCCGTACTATCAATCTGACCATTTCCCCCATGACGGCTACGGTGGAGTACGTGGCCAGCATGAGAGCGGACGATCCATTCTTTCAAGAGCTGACGGGCCTGTCAGAGCGACCGCAAGCCAGCATTGTAGAGGATGTCTTTGGCCGTCTGGTTCTGCGTGACTTCTATGGCAACAAAATACACAGGTTGACCGACCCCGTCATCGAGGTCTCACAGATTGGCGATAGGGGCACAGTGTCTATTATTGGACGGCCCATCGAAATACCGCCACCTGGCAATCTGGAGATAGAGCTATTAGGGTCAGGGAACGCCTACGGAGCGGTGCCGCTGGCCGTTTCCGGAGACGCTTTCGCCATCCATCTGGAAGAGATGAGGGTGCAGAAGTACTTTCCCAGCACTGTGAGCTGGACGGAAGGGACGATGGTCTGGACGCGGGAGAGGTGGCCCGGCTCGTGGGGCGGCCCCAGCATCTCGCTGAAAAGTGCACCGGTGAGCGGTCCGCGTCCAGTGGAAGCTACGCCAGTTGCTGAGCCGGAAAACTTCCTGGCCTTTCTGAGGCGTATCTCTGGAAGCGTAGGGCAGTGGGCGATTCTTCCTTCCCTGGCCTGGGGTATCCTGGAAGCCATCCCCCTGCTCTGGTTTCTGTACCTGGCGCGCCAGCGTGACCTGAAGCCCAGGGAATATGTTGTCCGCCTGACAGCCGTGGCAGTTATCCTCTGCACGCTGCAATTATTTCTCTACTTCTCTTCGGCTTTACAGGACATCCTCTCCCGAATTGAATTCAAGCAGTTGCTCTTTCTCTGGTTGAATCACTGTCAGTTGTGGGCTTACAGCCAGAGCGCCAGCCTGGCCGATTCTCACCCTCTGGTGGTGGCTATAGTGCTGGGGCTGCTGTGGTACATCTATGAGAGCCTGCGGCGTTTAAACGAAGATGAGGCCACGTCGGCTCCAGATAAATTCAAGATAGCTCGTCCCTGGCTCTCCTCCCTGCGGATCATCTTCTGGGCATTACCGGCGGCCATAGCGCTTCTCTTCATGCGCTGGCTCAATAGAGAGCTATGGCTGGACTATTGGACCGTGGGACGGCTCTATTCTTATCCATGGTTGCTCGTCTTTGGACTGGGCCTCGCAGGCTGTGTCTATCTGCAGGTGTGGCGGCCTCTGAGGGAAGATATGGGGCAGAAACCGGGTTGGATTGGCCCCCTGGCTTTCGTCACCTGCTTGATTTCGTGGGCCACGCCCTCAGCTCTAGGCTTTTCCTGCATTGCCTTCGCTGGAGAGCGGGCCGGTGACCTCCCCTTTGGAGTGTATCTGACAGCAGGGGTGGGGTTCGTCTTCTTCTTCGTCAATCTCTTGACCTACGGCTTCTTCGCCTGGGTCGTGCGCCGGCCCCTGCCGTGGCACCTTCCCCTGACGGTGGCCAGCCTGGTCGTCATCCTGCCGGTGCTGACGTATTTTCAATTGCCCCCTGGTCCCGATAGTCAACCTATTGACCCTTTGCAGTTGATCCCGGCTACGCTTGTGGTCGTCATCGGGATGAGTCTGGCAGTGGCCTTGTTTACACTGGTTTATGGGATTCTCTCTGTCGAGAAGGGCAAAAGCGATCCCAGCCGCCTGACGAAAAGGACCTGGGCAATCGTGTACTTTTTGGCCTTCCTCAGCGCGCTCCCAAAAAAGTGGTTCCTGTTCACTGCCGAAGGGACAAGGTGGGTAGTGGTGCGCAACCTGCTCCACTTCGCCTACGAGGTGGATGACGTGTTACCCTATGTGCTCCTGGTGGGTTTATTGGTCATCTTCAGGGAAGCCAGCCACAGGCCAGGCCAGCTCTCGCTGTCACCACCCACCAGGAGTCTGGCCCTGTTGCTCTTTGCCTGCTACCTCATCGGCTCGACGCGGCATTGGATGTTCATCCCTATACCTTTACTCATCGGCTATTGGTTAATCTCGCGTTGGCTGCTTCTGTCCGACAGGAAGTGGCAGGAGATTGTGCCAGCAGTGCAGGAGGTCATGGCCAAACGGGGTGCACTGATTGAGTCTATCATCGAGTTGAATTGGGCCGAGAAAGCCTATCGAGGCTTCAAGAAGACACTGGATGGACGGTTGGCTTCTGGGGAGATAAGCTACGACGAGCACAGGGACGCGCAGCGCAACTTTAAGAAGCAACTGTGCAAAAAGTTGGCCGACCGCGGCACAGATGAGGAGCAAGAGCAGCGACTTGACGAACGGGAGGAGTGGTCGGTGGAGGCGTGGCTGAAAGCACACTGGGGAGGCTTCTCACCCAAGAGAATAGCTCTGACTTTTGGCCCGGCCGAGTCCCCCTGGCAGAACGCCAGGATAGCGGCCACCTACGGCTTCTTCTTCTCCATCCCCTGGGTGCTCCTCTATCTGAGGGACTATATGACCACCAACCGCCCCTACCAGCCTTATCCTGTGGTGGATATGCTGGGCGAATTACCCATCGTTTGCCTCAAGTGGACGCTGTATGCTTTCTTTTTCGGCTACTTCTTCCACTATCTCAGGGGGAGAGACGGACTCCGCAAAGGACTGTGTTTCTTCATCGCTCTGACCATCCCTGTCCTGCCTCTGGAGGCTTTCAATGCCTATTTCCTGACTGACTGGCAGGCCATCTTGTTCTGGGTATTGCAAATCTTCATCCAATGTGTGTCCTTGGGTCTGGCTATGGATTATGAAGTGTTGCGCCGCAGCGGGTACAACTGGCGGGTATTGGTAGAAGTGCACAACCTGACCACGATCTCCGCCTCCGCCTCTTCGATCCTCCTCGCCGCTGGCACAGCCGTTATGACCCTGCTGACCAGTAAGGTGCAGCAGATAATCCGCTCGGCCATGGAGCTGATCCTCTCTAAACCGGTGGGCCAGTAGCTTACCCACTTGAAGAAAGGGTCCCGCTGAGACATGGTAGATTTGCTCTTCGACACAGCTAGCATTGCCCCCAGAAGCCCCAAACCCGACAGCCGGACCGGCATAGCCCGCATCAGGGAACTGGGCTGGAGTGCCTGGAACTGGTCTGGGTGCGGCGAGTCACCATGGCCAGGAGCCATTGACTACGTTACTAAACCCTTCAGCATAGACGAACTGAAGCTACGCGTTCGCAATGCGCTGAGGCAAACTGCCTATTGGTGACGAACGATGGTGAAGAGACCGAAGAAGACGACGACAGCCGACCTGCAACAGGAAATCGAGCAACTGCACCAGCAGCTAGCACGGCAAGAGGCCGAGAATGTCCAGTTGCATGAGGAAACGCACCGACAGGCGGCCTGGCTGCAACTCATCGAAGAGGTGAATCGGCGACTGAGTTCTGTCCTCGACCTCGATGAGTCG
>JBGVTF010000314.1:0-22536 GCA_041862415.1 Anaerolineae bacterium
CGTAGGGCGTCCCTTCGCCTGATGCCGTGGACCTCGTGAAGGGCCAGGATGTAGTCTGAGCTGGTCAGCATAACGGCCAGCAAAGGCACGCCCACCACAGAGGCACCTGCTATCAGACCAATCACCATAGACAGGATGATCTGTTCGGCCAGCCCTCCGACGAGGAAATTCACTATCTTGTTTTCATCAATAAGTCTGGCCACCGTTCTGTTGGTAGCCAGGAACATCTGTAGCCCTGTGCCAGTCAGCAACGTTATGACAAAAAAGAAGTAGAGGGTTATCAAGAGTCTGCGCCATTTTGGCGAAGGCAGGTAGAAAATGAGGAAGAGCAAGATGGTCATCAGCAGCACATAGCCAGCTATCCAATGAACCTTGAAGGATAAGGCGACGATGCCAAGGAGTAGCAAAGCCACCGCCAAGCGCTTCTTGCTAGTTTTCCTCTTCCCGCTATCCTCTTCTAACTCTAGCTCAAAATCATAATAGTTACTCATCGCGAACCCTCCCATGCGACCCATTCGCCAGCAAGCAAGCCACGGGATATTGCTTTACACTGGGCAGGTCATCAGAGAAAAGAATCCTGTCTATACTATACCACAATTTTGTATAAAAATAAAGTCCCGACAATTATATTTTATGGTGCGACGCGGAAAGGGCGATTTTACCACCCACTTTCCACTTTTTTCGGAAGCGTGGGACACCTTAATGCAGGTACTCCCCCCTTTTCATGTCCCAGGCGTATAATGCTCTCCACAGCACACCTTGCAGAGAAAAGGCCCGCTCCATCTCACAGCCGGCCCCAATGTGTGGCCGGTGCTTCCCCCCATCAAACAATGCCAAAGAAGCAGCAACGCAAAAGAGCAGGCTACTTGTGATAAGCAACCTGCTCTTGTACGTGCTGCTTCGGTCCGGCAGAGGCTCCCTTACCAGCTAGCTATTTCTTCTTGCCGCCACCCTTGCCGCCACCTTTGTTCTCCTGGCCGGGCGGTGTGTCGGGTTTTCCACCGCCTTTGTCTTTGTTCTGGCCAGGCGGTCCATCTTCACCCGGGCCTTTGCCCTTCTTGCCTTTCACCTTGCCCTCAGTTGAGGTGGTCCCCAGTTCACCCTCATCATCACCTGTCTCATCCTGCTCGCCTTTGTCTCGCCCGGACATGATGGCGCCCAGGTTCTTGTGCTTCTCACTGCCCAGGACCGCCTTTTTGAACTGGCCCCAGTTCGTGGGATTTTCCCCCTCCACCCCTAGGGAACTCAAGTCTATGTCACTGAAGTCGTGGCTCTTCTTGGCGTCGAGGATGTCGCCCCACAGATCAGCATCGCCTTCCAGGGCAAAGGACATCCAACAGGCCTGTGCGATGACACCAAAGCCAAACCCTTCCTCATGGCGGCCCATGATCGTGTCATAATCCAGCCCCAGGGTGTCGGCGAAGTAGTCGGCCAGGGCCGAGGCTACCGGATGCTCAGCAGGCTCCTCAGGCTCCTCGGTCGGTTCCGCAGTGGGTTCCTCCGTCGGTTCCGCAGTGGGTTCCTCGGTCGGTTCCCCAGTGGGTTCCTCCGTCGGTTCCCCAGTGGGCTCTTCCGTCGGCTGAAGCATGGGGGCGGGTTCTTGCCCTCCGGGCGCGGCCCAGACCGATATCCCCGATAGGGCAATGAGGATCAGGATCATCGAGATACTTGCAAATACTTTTGCTCGCGACATTTCAGAACTCCTTTCTTTGTTAGGTATGTAGGCTGCCATAGACTACCTTTTTGGCATACACTGTCAATTTGGGGCGCGTGAAGAAGGGAAAGGCGGGACGGATTGACGGCATTGTCCGATCCACATTTTCTGAACAATCTAGCACATAGTGGGACGCCTCCTGTGTCCATCATTTTGACAAGACTGCAGTGAGCTCTAACTTCCTCACCCTTTATACCGTTAAAGGATGCGAAAAGATACGGCCTCAACGCCGATCTTGACCCAAATTAGGACTAGAGTACTATTGCCTTGCGTTCTGCTGCTAGTATCCTTTTTCCAGGTTTTGCGGTATAATATATGCACGAAGAGACTACCACCCTATGCAAAGGTGTCTTTAAGTGCACAACGACGAGCCTTCCCTGATCGAGCGGGCCAAAAGATACGACCAAAAAGCTATCAGTGAGCTCTATCAACGCCACGTCCAAAGCATCTACCGCTACATCTACTACCGCGTGGGCGATGTGAACGTGGCTGAAGACCTGACGGCCGACGTTTTCCTCAAGGCTCTTGAGGGTCTCGAAGGGTTCACTTACCGCGGCATACCTTTCTCAGCCTGGCTTTACCGCATCGCCCGCGCCCGGGTAACGGACCATTTCCGGCGGCAGGCCGGGCGTGAGCTTTTGCCATTGGACGAAAGACTGGTGGCCACAGAGAAGAGCCTGCAGGCTATGATCGAGGCCAGGCTTGATCATGAAGAGTTGCAATCGGCCGTTGCTCAACTGACCACCGATCAACAGCAGGTCATTATCCTCAAGTTCGTAGAAGGGCTGAGCAATGCCGAGGTAGCTCGTATCATGGGCAAATCGGAGGGAGCCGTCAAGTCGCTGCAACACCGGGCCCTGAACTCGTTACAGCGCATCATGAGGAGAAGAGAGCAATGACAGAGCCAGATTTGAAGGCCATTCTGGACCAGTGCCTTCACGAGATGAGCACCCGAGGCGAGACCATCGAAAGGTGCTTGCAACGCTATCCTCGACACGCCCAGCCATTGGCCCCGCTTATCGAGGCGGCGGACCGCATTCAGAAAACCCGCCATCCGAGGCTCTCTGTCTCAGCCAGCAAAGCCATAGAGCAACGCTTGCTGAAGAGAGCAGCAGAGCTCAGGCGATCCAGAGCCCAACCCAGCCTCTGGCCCCTTCCTTTCTCCCTCCGCCCATTGGCGACTGTCGCCGCCACGTTGATAGTGGTCCTGGCCCTCGTTCTGGTCGGGGGTGGTGGCATCGTCTACGCCTCGACCGACAGTCTGCCAGGCAGCCCTCTCTACGGCGTCAAGCGCGCTACGGAACAGGTCCAACTCTCCCTCACCCCTGCCGGGACGAGCCGGGCTGAGTTACACATCAAGTTTGCCCAGAGGAGGTTGGAAGAGGTGCAGGCCCTGGCCGAGATCAAGGGCCAGGTTGACGAAGAAGCCCTGGCTGCCCTGGCTGAGGCAACCGAACTGGCGTTGGAGGAAACAGAGAAAGCACCGGCTCAGGACAAGTCAGCCCTCCTGGACAAGCTGGTCAGTCTGACTGAGCGTCAGCAAACAGTGTTGGAGAGAGTACTGGCAGAAGCCCCGGATGCTGCCCAGAAAGGTTTGAACAGGGCCCTGGAGGCTTCGCTGCGGGGCCATGAGAGGGCCAGGGAGGCTCTGGAGAAAGAGGAGCCGGGTCGGGAGGCCAAGCCGACCAAGGCGCCGAAGCCAATTCACGCGCCTGGTGAGCATGATCAGGGTCAGGGGCCGCCCGCCGAGCCACCCGGTCAGTCGGACAAAGATCACGGGGCGCCTGCCAAACCGCCCGGCCAATCAGAAGAGGAACACGGACCACCCGCCGAGCCACCTGGTCAGTCGGACAAAGATCACGGGCCGCCTGCCAAACCGTCTGGCCAGTCGGACGAGGACGACGGAGCACCCACCGAACCGCCCGGTCGGTCGGACAAAGGTCAAGGGCCGCCTGCCAAACCGTCAAGCCAATCAAGCGAGGAGACACTGCATCCGGTGGCCTTGGCCTTGGCGCTGACCAGATTCTTCACCGACGCCCTGGGATTGGACTATGACGAGACCATGGGCTACCATGAGGACGGGATGGGCTTCGGTGACATCGCCCAGGCCTGTTGGATGTCCTACGCGCTGGAGGGCGAGGTTGAGGCTGGCGACATTCTCGCGGCCAAGAAAAGCGGCGATTTCAGTTCCATAGACCCGGGGTTGCTTGGTGGGGAGGCTCCCACAGACTGGAGCCAGTTCAGGGAGACCGTCCTGGGCAATGAGAAAGTCCAGAAGAACCTAGGTGCCCTCATGTCTGGGCGAGCGGGAGATGATGGGATAACGCTCACGGAAGATCAGGGCGAAGACAAGAAGCAAGGCAAAGGCTCGGGTGAAGAGGGCGTTGAGTCGCCTGCCGAGCCGCCCGGCAAGGGGAAAGGCAAAGGTAGTAAAGGCGGCGGACCGCCGGCCGAACCGCCCGGCAAGGGGAAAGGCAAAGGTAGTGATGAAAACGGCGGACAGGGTAAAGGCAAGGGCAAGGGCGAAACGCCCACCCCATGATAGCGTCATGCAGAGGAACACCCCCGGCCTGCTGTGCAGGCCCTGTGACCCCTCAGATAGACCAAAGCCGCTCTGGCCGATAGTCATGAGCGGCTTTTTAGCATAATGACTTTATCCATTCGGGTAAGCCTTGCACGTGGATGTCTTGCCCCAAATGCCACTGGGGACATGGAGTCGAGGCTTCAGCCAGATTTTGAGCGCCAAAACCACCTGAAGGCTCGACTCCAAGGCTCGCAAGGCAGCGTTTCGACCGATTTATGCAAGGCTTGCATTCAGGACAACCAGCTTGTCACTCAGCCTGCTCCCGATGCATACGTAGAGTCCTGGCGATTATGTCATCTTGCTCATCTCCACTGACCGGCTGTCTGGCTTCCTTCCCCTGTTTCTTCGCCGATTGCCTCTTGCTCTCCTGCCGGGCGGCCATGGCCTGCCTGAAGGCCAACTCCATAGTCGTCGGTAGAACTTGTTCTTCTCCTTCATCCCCGCCTTCAGCAGGCAGATCTTTCATGCTGAGGGCCACTCTTCGTTTCTTGCGGTCTATCTCCAAGACCTTGACCTGCACCACGTCTCCCACCGTCAACATATCCGCTGGATCACGGACATAGCCCTGGGCCATCTCTGTGACGTGCACCATACCATCGCGTCGCAGACCAATGTCTACAAAGGCTCCGTACGGGACCAAGCGGGTGACCTTTCCTTCAACGACCATACCTGGTTCCAGGTCCTTGAGTCTTCTTCGCGCTGGCTCGCGCATGGTCAGGCTAATGCGATTACGCTTGCGGTCCAGATCCTTGATCCAGACCGTCACCTCGTCTCCTGTGCCTAGCGTGCCGGAGCCCTGATCCCCGCCTTGCCCTCTCAATTCCGAGATGTGCACCAGACCATCCCGACCTACACCGATGTCCACAAAAGCCCCGAACTCGGTTACATTCGTCACTTTGCCAGTCAGCTTCATCCCTTTGGACAAGGTCTTGACAACCTTCTTGGGTGCCAGAGCAGTTTCTTCCTGTTGAGATACCATAGCATTATCCTCCTTGAAATGCGATTACACAACTGCTTATTATACCCGGCATTGCCAAAGATGTCAATAGACGAATTCAGCTAAAGGTGATATAATAACGGGGCTATTTTCTATGGCAATAGCGACTCATTAAACGAGGAGGTTTCAAGTGGCAAAGCGAA
The DNA here is from genome assembly GCA_041862415.1 of Anaerolineae bacterium. Lineage (GTDB taxonomy): Bacteria > Chloroflexota > Anaerolineae > E26-bin7 > E26-bin7 > E26-bin7. The sequence continues at coordinate 5,439 of JBGVTF010000314.1, forward strand.
CCAAGGCAGCGGAGTGCACCAAAGGGGTAGACTGGGACAGATGCTATGCCCAGCGAACCCAGAGGATAACCAGCTCCATCATCCGCGAGACTCTGAAGATCACTCAGCAGCCAGAAGTCATCTCTTTTGCTGGCGGCATGCCAGCTTCAGAGTTCTTCTTAGCCCGCGAGGTAGAAGAGGCCTGTCGTTATGTCCTGGCCCACGAGGCCCAGAAGGCCCTTCAGTATGGCCTTACCGAAGGCTATCCACCCCTTAAAGCTTATCTGGTGGGCAAAATGCGGAAGTACGGTATTGTGGCTGAGGAGGACAACATTCTCATCACCAACGGGTCACAGCAAGCCCTGGATCTGGTGGGCAGGATTTTTATTAACTCTGGCGATGTCGTCCTCACCGAAGCCCCCACCTATCTGGGGGCCCTCCAAGCCTGGAACGTCTACGGCCCCCGCTACGTCAGCGTGCCTCTCGACGATGACGGCATGAGGATAGACCAGTTGGAGGATGTCCTCAAGCGGGAACCGGTGAAGTTGATCTACGTCTTGCCCAATTTCCACAACCCGGCCGGGGTGACCCTCAGCCTGGAGCGGAGGAAGAAGCTGGTAGAGATAGCGGCCAGGTACGGTGTCTGCATCGTTGAGGATGACCCCTATGGTGAACTGCGCTTCGAGGGTGAGAACCTCCCTCCTCTCATAATGCTGGACAGAGGGAACGTGCTCTACCTCAGCACCTTTTCCAAAACCCTATCACCCGGTATACGCTTGGGCTGGATAACAGCTCCCCAAGAGGTCATCGGCAAGCTGGTTCAGGCCAAGCAGGGAGCCGACCTGCATACCAGCACTTTCATTCAAATGGTAGCCAACGACGTCTGCCAGCGGGACCACCTGCGTCCTCACATGCTCAGGCTCCGCCAAGTCTACAAGGAGCGTCGAGACACAATGCTGGCCTCGTTGAAGAGGTACTTCCCCCCTGGCGTCAGTTGGACCCGCCCCCAGGGTGGCCTCTTCCTATGGGTGACGCTTCCGGAACAAGTTGACACCACCGAATTCCTGAAGGTGGCTGTCGAGGAGAAAGTAGCTTTTGTGCCTGGCCCCGCTTTCTATCCTGACGGTAGCGGTCGTAACTGTATGCGACTCAGCTTCTCCAATGTCACACCGGAGGTGATCGAGGAGGGCATCAGGCGGCTGGGGCAGGCGTTAGTAAGAGAATTCGGATAGGAGGTTTGGACCGTGAGTGTTATCGAAACTGACAAAAGGGAGAAAAAAGCTGGGCTCGCCCAGCGGTGGTTGCACACCCTGGCAAGCTACGTGGCAGTCACCAAGCCGCCCTCGGTGCTGCTCCTCGTCTTCACTGCTATGGTCCCCATGGTCATTGCCGCCGGGGGGCAGCCCATTTCTCTGCGCCTCTTTCTGGTGGCTATCGTCGCCATCACCCTGGGCTGCGCCGGGGCTAACACCCTGACCTGCTACATTGACAGAGACATTGACGCTTTGATGGAGAGGACCCGTAAGCGTCCCATACCAGCCAAAAGAATCTACCCGCCAGAGAAGGCCCTCTACTGGGGGCTCTTGCTGACCCTGCTCTCCCTCATCCTGGCCTGGACGATCAACTTCCTATCCTTGGTGTGCATTGCTTTGGGCCTTTTGGACAACGTGGTGGTCTACAGCCTGTTGACCAAGAGGCGCAGCCCACTGAATGTCATCTGGGGAGGATTCAGCGGTGGCCTGCCAGCCCTGTTCGGCTGGGCAGCGGTGAACAACGAAATTAGCTTCACGGCCTTGTTCATCGCCGCCCTGGTCGTCCTCTGGATACCGAATCACATCTGGAACCTGGCCATCTTCCACAGCGACGATTACAAAAAGGTCCAGGTGCCCATGCTGCCCGCCGTCTTCGACTTGACGCGGACCCTGAGGTGCATCGCCGCGACCGTTCTCCTGATGTACCTGGCTTCCATCGGCCTATACTTCGTAGGAGGGTTCGGACGACTCTATCTGGGCGTGGCTCTTATCTTTGGCTTACTTATCAGCGTGGGCAATATGTATCTCTTTTTCAGACCCTCACGTAGGAACGCCTGGCTCATGTTCAAGCTCTCCAGCCCCTACCTCTTTGTCCTCTTCGCCGGGATGATGGCCGACGTGTGGCTAAGGTAGGCGCTATGGCCAACGACAGAGTTGTCGAGACCACCGTCCAGGTCCGCTATGCCGAGACAGATGCCATGGGCGTGGTCTATCACACCAACTACCTCATCTGGTTTGAGGTGGGGCGCGGTGAGTATATGCGTCAGAAAGGGGGCGACTACGCCGACTTTGAAGTCCAGGGCTTCTATCTGCCCGTCTCGGAGGTAGAGGCCCGTTTCATAGCCCCGGCGCGATACGGTGATTTGGTCACCATCAGAACGTGGGTGGAAGAACTGCGCAGCCGCAGCCTGACCCTGGCCTACGAGGTGGTGATGCAGGAAACGGGCCAAAGTCTGGCCACTGGCCACACCAGGCACATTTGCACGGACCGCGAAGGGCGTGTCAGGGTGATTCCTAAGAGAATGAGGGAATTGCTGGGGGGATGACTCTGTCCAAGCCTTCTGAATTTGCTCAAGGAGGAGGTTATGGAATCTATGCCAAAGAAAACCTACGGCCTGGCTTTGGAGAAGGCCAAGCAAGACCTGCGAGGCCATGATCCGATGATGGCCGCCGCCCTCAGCGGCGCGAAATATGAGAAACTGACGGCCACCAGTGGTCGTTTCAGGCTAAAGTTTTGGGAGAAAGAATATGCAATTGACTATCCCCAGGCTTCAGTGCGCGAAGAGAAGTCGGGCCAGGAGCCTTCCATCTTCATCCAAATCTTGATCTTGCATTACCTTATCCATGCCGATGGCACTCCATCGGCCGACAAGTGGATCTCCTTTCGAGAATTACCGGGGGGGCGTGGCTTTGATCCTGCTTTCCAGCAGCATGCCACTCAGCCTCTGGCGCGAGCCTTCGGCCACGATGCGGAGGGCTTCATCAAAGCAGCAGAGGCTCTAGGTGGAGAGCGCCTGAGCTTTGGGAGTGCCTCCTTCCTTTTTCGCATCTTCCCTCGCCAGTGGGTGGCCGTCGTACTTGATCTGGCCGCTGAAGAATTTCCCGCCTGGGTCAACATCCTCTTCGATGGAGCCGCCAGCCACTATCTGCCGACGGAGGATTGGGCAGTAGTGAGTGAATTGCTCAGCAGTCGACTGCTCCAGGCGGCAGATCGCTAGCACCAGCCTGTCCCATGTTGGACTTTTGAAAATAATGCTGTAAAATATCGGGGTGGGGAGGTGAGACCATGTTAAACGAAATTGAAGCTATTAAGAAAGACATTCTAGAATCCGGATTCTCGCTGGAATTAGAAACCTCAAGACTCCTGAGGAGCCGGGGTTGGCGTGTACAAAACAGCGTCTACTACATGGACTGGGATGCAGGCAGAGCCTGTGAGATAGACGTGATCGCGACGCGAGGCGGACAGGTCTTCGCCGCCGACGGTACTGGCGATTTCTTACTCTTCCACTACAATTTAATCATAGAGTGCAAGAAAGATGACGGCAAGCCCTGGGTCTTCTTCTTCTCGGACGAGCCGGACCCTCGAGTAAAATTCGAACACAGGCGCTACCCCAGCATCGCAGGACTATACAGTTACTCGTTCCTGGAGACAAGGCAAAAGAACATCCAGCACCACTACTTCACTGTACGTCGAAAGAGCAGATCCCACCGCGTAGCTTTCAGAGACCAGACCAACACTCCGATCCACCAGGCCATAGACGCTGTGATCAAAGCTACAGTGTTTCGCACCGAAAGCGACTCGCACCTCAAGCGACCACCCCAGGGAGGGCCTCCTATATGGGCCATAATCTGGCTCTGCTACCCGGTGATAGTCTTTGACGGGCATCTCTACGAGTGCACCATCGTAAACGACGAGCCAAACCTCAACAATGTTGGCTACTTACAACACCTGGCCGACTATCAAAGCCGCAAAGAGATGGGGGCGCTTGGATTCGAGACTTTTCCCATTGATGTGGTTCAAAACAACTATCTAGACAAATTCCTCGACATGATAGAGCAGGAGCACGAAGAGTTGATGGCCGAAATTGGGGACAATTTCGCCCTCGTGCGAGAGATGGCAGACCAACCAGCGAAAGCCTGATGACCCGCCTGCAGAGAGCCGGACCTGACAGGTTTTGGCAAGCATGCGTGCAACGATGAGATACGTTCTATAATACACATAGCGGACTGGGATCAATTGCATGCCCCTCCAATCGTCCATGCATCTCAAGGAGGAGAGCATAGTGAAGAAACGGCTATTTCGGTCACGGGCAAGGGCCCTTTTGCTGAGTCTTATCATCCTCCACCCGCTGAGCGCAGCGATAGCCCAGTTGCCCTCGGCTTCGGACGAGGTGAGTCTCACGGCCTGGAGCAGTGGTTTGGCCGAGACAGGCGGGCAAGTAACCTATACCATCACCCTGTACAATTCGCGCCTGGAAGAGCTAGCGGATGTGGCTGTGACTGACCGGCTGCCAGAGGGCTTCACCTACCTCTCTGGTTCAACGACTGTTCAAGCCAACTGGCAAGTGATCTCAACGGCTGATCCCACCATCAGCGGGCGCGACCTCACCTGGGGTTCCTTCGCTGTCCCTTCTGCCACCTACGCTTATGACAACCCTTATGGTATCCACACCTATGTGCAGGACTTGTGCCTCGACCAATACATTGACTTCCAACTGGACAAAGCTCTCGATTTGGTAGGCGCAGGGGGACACGTCAAGCAACTCCTATACCCTGTGACCAACTCGACAAGCGACCCGCGACAGTGCTGGGTCAAGTTCGTCAACGGTGCTTACGACCGTGACCTCGGACCCGTTGTGCGTATCCAGGGAGAATGGGGGGGAAGCTACTGGATCAAGCCCCAGGCCGATGCCCCTGGCGACTACACCTCCATCGCCGAGGCTTACAAACAGGTCGTCCAGGGACTGCCCCGCCGCGACGGACATACCCTCTACGTCGAGGTATGGAACGAGCCCGACCTGCCCGTCGAATGGAGTTGGTCACCCAGTGCCTGGGAGTACGGCCATTTTTTCGTTGACGTGGCGGCGGCCATCCACAGCTTGGGCGACTCACGCATCAAGGTCCTCAACGGGGGACTGACCCCAGGTAACAGCAACTTTACCCGACAACTGGTATCCGTCCCTGGTTTCGTCCATTCTTTTGACCTGTGGGCTACACACTGCTATCCCCACAACCACCCCCCCGAATACAATCTCCACAGTGGAACTGCGCGCTACACCCAATTTGCCATTGACAGCTACCTGCTCGAATTGAATGTCCTGGCCCGCTATGGCGGCCGGAGCAACGTTCAGGTCATCCTGACCGAGACGGGGCACGCCCTTGACGAGAACACCTTCGGCTTTGAGGGTTATCCGCCCATCAATGAAAGCAACCGGGCCGCTTATATGGTGCGGGCTTTCCAGAACTACTGGCTCTCCTGGCCCGAGGTCGTGGCCGTCACGCCCTTCGAGTTGGTTGACCCTTATGAGACAACGGGGTACATGGACTGGCTCTACCCCACTTCAGACAAACCTCACCCACAGTACACTGCCGTAGAGGCCCTACCCAAGCCAGGCCCAATTGTCGTGCCAGGCACTCTGGTCATCACTTTCCAGGCACGGGCCTCGGATGTGCCAGGCACCTACTACAGTGACGTCTCTGTCACCGCCAGCCAAGTCGTCATCGCCTCTGTCAATAATACGGCTGAGGTCAGGGTCGTGGAGAAACTACACCGAGCATATCTGCCCCTCGTGACGACGTCGGCCTCCCCAATCTCGCCCTCGACCGCGGCCACCACCGGGCCAGCGTCTGAAGTCAAGCCCCTCTCGACCTGGCAACCTCTCACATCCAGCATCATGCTCAGCCCTTCGACGGGGCTCAGGACAGGCCCTTCGGCAGAAGCAGCAAAAGTACCGCAGCTTGCGGATAGCATCGGTGTGAATGTTGAACCACGAGGGATAGCCATTGATTCGCTGACCCAAAGGGCATACGTGACCACTGAGGGTGGGTTGGCCATCATTGACCTGGAGGAAAGCAAGTTAGTGGCAACCGTATCACTGGGCGCCGACCCTCAGGGAGTGGCCGTCAATCCCTCCACAGGCCACGTCTACGTGGCCCTTTCCGATACGGCGCAACAGCCGTGTCCTGAGCCTGTCGAAGGGTGCCGTGAGGGTAGCCTCTCCGTGGTGGACGGTCTTGAGGGACAGGTGGTGGCCGTCGTCATCGGATTGAAACGACCGCGGGGTGTGGCCGTGAATCCAAGGACGAACCGGGTTTACGTGACGGACACGGGCGCTGACAGATTGATCGTGGTGGACGGCACCAGCAACGAGATGTTGGTCAGCCTGCCAGTGGGTTCCTATCCCGACGCTATAGCCGTTGACCCACAGGCAAACCGTATCTACGTGGCCAACGCCGGGGAGGGAAGCCTCTGGATTCTGGATGGAACGAACCACGAACTCATCGGCAGTGTCAAAGTGGCTGAAGGGCCTCTCCTGGGGATGGCGGTCAACCAGGAAACGGGATATGTCTACATTGTCCACGTGCTGGTCCCTGGCCGCCACGGCCTGACCGTGATTGACAGTCAAAGGGGAGAGGTTGTGGCCACCCTGGCCGGAGATTACAGCTATCCCCTGGGAGCCGCCTACGCCGTGGCTGCAGACGAGAACACCAACCGCCTCTACCTTGCCGCTGAGGGAGAGCTGCTGGTGATCAACGGCGAGAGCCACGACCTGGTCGCAGTCATCCCCACCGGAGCCATCGCCTACAACTTTGGCCTGGCTGTAGACCAAGCCACGGGACGGGTCTGCGTGGCGGATGTCCGGGGGGCGAAGATTTTGATTTTGGGAGATGCGAGATGAAAGACGCACGTAGGACAAAAGAGCAACCTGTGAATGAGTTGGCGGAGATGCGCCAGCGGATTGCTGAGTTGGAAGCATCAGAAACCGAGCGCGAACGGGCGGAGGAGGCACTGCGGGAATCGGAGGAGAAGTATAGGACATTGGTTGAGCAGTCACTGCAGGGACTCGTGATCGCCCAGGACATTCCGCCTCGTCTCGTCTTCGCCAACTTTGCCATGGCCGAGATCTTGGGCTACACTGTTGAGGAGCTGCTATCCCTTTCGCCCGAAGAAACGGAGATGCTGGTGCACCCTGAGGATCAAGCGGTCTTCTTTCAACGCTATCAGGATCGCTTGGCAGGGAAACTGACGCCGCCGCGCTACGAGGTCCGCGCCATCCCAAAGGACGGGGCGGTGCGCTGGGTGGAAATGTTCGCCGGCCGCATCGAGTACTGCGGGAAGCCCGCTGTGCAAGCAGCCTTCCTGGACATCACCGAGCGCAAGCGAGCGGAGGAGGCGCTGCGGGAGTCGGAGGAAAGGTATAAGACGCTGGTGAAAACCTCCCCTGACGCAGTGACTGTAACTGATTTGCAGGGACACATTACTGAGGTATCCCGGCGAGCGCTCGAACTGCACGATTGTAAAAGTGCGGAGGAGTTACTCGGAAGAAGCGCTTTTGAACTTATCGCTCCGGAAGACCACGAAAGGGCGACGATCAATCTTCAGAAAACCCTGAAGGAAGGAGGTGTCAGAAATGTAGAATATACCTTGCTGAGGAAAGATAGAACTCGCTTTGCTGGTGAATTAAATGCTGCCTTGATTACAGATGCTGATGGGAAACCGAATGCCTTTATCGCCACCGTAAGGGACATCACCGAGCGCATGCGGGCGGAGCAATTGCTGCGAGCGCTGAACGAGGCAGCTCTGGCTATGGAGCGAGCCTTGACACCGGAGGAGATATTTGCCGCAGTTGCGGAGGTGTTCAAGAAGCTCGGCTTCTCCTGTATGGTTTTCCCGATGGACGAGGGCCAGAGCAAGCTGTTCACTAGATACCTGAGTTACGAGACCAAAGCGCTCAAGGCCGCCGAGAAGCTGGTGGGTCTTCAACACAAGGATTTCTCGATACCTGTCGAAACTGTAGACGTTTACGGGAAGGTAGTCTGGGAGAAGAAGACCGTCTTTGTAGAGAATGCAGAAGATATCGTGCGGCAGGTACTACCTGAGCCTGCCAGAAGGCTCACCGGGCAAATAGTGAGAATGTTGAAAGTCCCGAAATCCATCCCTGCCCCCCTCATAGTGGAGGATAGGGTCATCGGTGTGCTCTCCGTGCAGTCGGATGATCTGACCGAAGACGACGTACCGGCCATCACCGCCTTCGCCCATCAGATGGCCGCTGCCTGGCGCAAGGCCCAGTTGATGCAGGATCTGCAGAACACCCTGGAGGAGCTGAAACGAACCCAGGCCCAACTCCTCCAGGCGCAGAAGATGGAGGCCATCGGCCAACTGGCCGGGGGCATTGCCCACGACTTTAACAATCTGCTGACTTCCATCGGTGGCTTCGCCGAGCTCCTGCTGTGGAAAGCCCCCGAGGGCAGCCAGCAGCATAGGGACCTACACCAAATCAAGATTGCTGCCGAGCGCGCTACCGCCCTCACCCGTCAACTGCGCCTTTTCACCCGCCAGGAGCAGGGGGAGCGCCGCCCCGTGCGACTCAACAGCGTGGTCGAGGAAACCCGCGACTTGCTGGGGCACTCCATCCCCAAAGGAATCACCATTGAACTACGTCTGGAACCGGAATTGTGGACAGTGGAGGCTGACCCCTCGCAGATCAGCCGGGTGCTGATGAACCTGTGCCTCAACGCCCGCGACGCCATGCCTGACGGCGGCACCCTTACCCTGGAGACGCGCAACGTGACTCTGGACGAGAAACAGGCCCAGGCGATCCTGGCGGCCCGGCCGGGGCGTTACGTGCACCTCAGGGTCTCCGACACCGGCTGCGGTATGAGTCCGGAGGTGCAGGCCCGGCTGTTCGAGCCCTTCTTCACCACCAAGGAGGCGGGCAAAGGGACGGGGCTGGGGCTGGCCGTGGTCTATGGCATTGTCAAGGGACACAATGGCTTCATCAACGTCCGCAGCGAAATAGGGCGGGGGAGCACTTTCCACATCTACCTGCCGCCGATAGAGTTGGCGGTGGAGCAAAGAGAGCTTGAAGGGTTGGAGCCGCCCACCGGCATGGAGACCATTCTGCTGGTTGACGACGAGGAGGCGGTGCGGGAATTGGGGCAGCGGGTCTTGGAGCATTGCGGCTACACCGTGCTGACGGGCGAGAACGGCGTCCAGGCGTTGGAGGTGTACAAGGCCCATCAAGGGGACATTGCCCTGGTGGTGCTGGACGCAGCGATGCCGGAGATGGGCGGGTGGCAGTGCCTGCGGCGCCTGCAGGAGCTGGATCCGCAGGTGAAGGTGCTTATCAGTTCGGGCTACCCAGCCAACAGCTTGGCACAGCAACTGGTGGCTGAAGGCGCGCTGGGGGTGGTGGAGAAGCCGTTTCTGCTCCAAGATTTCGCCGTCACCGTGCGGGAGGTGCTGGATGAGCGGTGATGGGCAAGAAGCTGCCAGATGCGGCTCTCCATTTGAATGAAGGGCGAGTGAAGATGCTGAACAGTTTCAAAGGAGTCCTCTTTGACGCTGGGGATACCCTCATCACCGCTGACCCGCCAATGAGGGAAATCGCTCTGACGGTGGCCAGTCAGTTTTTCCCTGACCTTCCGCCTCCGCTACTTCTCTCAGCCTTGGCAGCCGCCAGAGCTTTCTTTAGCAAATATTATGTTAAGTATTCTTCCAAGGAGGAGGACCGTCTGCTAGCTGATATGGCCCAGGCCATGAGGACAGCACTGCGAGAGACAGCAGACGTGGACATTGATTTCCTACCCTTCGTGCAGCGAGTGCGGGCTTCCATCCGCTACCGTCCCTTTCCCGACGTGCGGCCCACCCTGCGCAGCTTGCGTGAGTGGGGCAAGACGTTGGCCGTCGTCTCCAACTGGGACCCAGCTCTACCCACCCTTTTGGCCGAGCTCGGCCTGGCAGAGTTCTTCGCTTTCATCCTCCCTTCGGCTGAGATCGGTGTGGAGAAACCGGACGGTAGGATTTTCAGGCTGGCTTTGCAGCGTCTCGGCTTGAGGCCGCAAGAGGTCGTCCACGTTGGCGATCAATACGAGGCCGATGTAGTCGGGGCGCGGGCCGTGGGTATCACGCCCATCCTGCTGGACCGCAAGGGCAAAGCCAGGCACCAGGACGTGATCCGTATCGGTAGTTTGACGGAATTGGTTGCTGGAAGAGAGATGATGGGGGATAAGGGATAACGGGTGAGCCAAAGGGATAGGAGGAACAGATGGCTAGAGCGAAGATCGTTGTCAACCCATATTCGGGGCGGTGGAAGGGGCAGCGCTCTGTGCCTGCTGTGGAGGCTGCTCTGAAAGAGGCCGGCGTGGACTTTGACCTGGTTTGCACAGCCGGGCCCGATCACGCTATCGAACTGGCACGGGAGGCCGCCCTGGAGGGCTACAGTCCGGTGGTGGCCGCTGGCGGTGATGGTACCATCGGCGAGGTGGTGAACGGCCTGATGCAAGCGGCTGGTGACCAGTTGGCTGGCCCCCTGGCCATCATCCCCCTGGGCTCGGCCAATGATTTCATCCAGACTCTGGGCACCCCTGCCGACCTCCAAGGGGCCTGTCAACTGTTGCGGACGGGGCAGGCGCGGACCATTGACGTGGGACAGGTCAACGAGCGCTATTTCATCAACGACGTGGGGGTGGGTTTTGAGCCCCAGGTGACCCTCGAAAGCCGCAAGATCAAGCGGCTGCGCGGCAAGCTCATCTACCTGGTGGCTGTCCTGCGCGCCGTGCGGGCCCCCATCCAGGCCCACATGACAATCGAATGGGACGGTAGCCAGCGGGCCTCCAAGCCCATCCTGATGGTCTCTGTGGCCAATGGTCGCTGCACCGGCGGTTTCTGGCTGACCCCTCATGCAGAGCTGGACGACGGAGAGCTGGATTTCATCTTTGCCGACGCCCTGAGCCGTCTTCAGATCCTGCGCTTTCTACCTGAGGTGATGCGCGGAACCCATCTCGACAAGGACCCTGTCACCTATGGGCGCACCAGGCATATCGTCATCACTTCCGATGAGCCCCTGCCGGTGGTGGCCGACGGGGAGATCATGACCACCGAGGCTCATCGTCTGGAGATAAAGGTGCTGCCGAGCCGGATGAAGGTATTGTATTGAGTAGCTAGGAGGAACCCATGAGCAAACGACTGATCGTCAATGCCGACGACTACGGACGCACCGCCGGAGTCGTAGAAGGTATCCTGCGAGCCCATCAACAGGGGATAGTGACCTCGACGACGGCCATGATGAACATGCCGGGCATCCAGGATGCGCTACGCCGCGCCCAAAGCTGCCCTGAGTTGGGTCTGGGCGTCCATCTCGTCTTCAGCGCCTGGCGGCCCTTGCTGCCACCTGAGCAAATTCCCAGCCTGGTAGATGCTGACGGAGCCTTCTTGAGTCAGAAAGCCATCTGGACTCGGCCAGAGGCCGTCCAGCGCGATGAATTGCGGGCCGAACTGACAGCCCAGGTCGAGCGCTTTCAGGCCTTGACTGGCCACGCGCCTGACCACCTGGACTGCCATCACTTCGTCCACTGCCATCCGCTTTTCTTCGCCATCTACGTCGAGTTAGCCGCCCAATGGGACCTGCCCATACGCGCGCCTTTTCCCCCCGAAGAGGCCCTGGGGCAGGCAGCAGCCACCGTTCCCCTCATAGAAGATTTCCTCCCTTCTGAAGTGCGGGACATGTTGCACCAGGACAGAGATCTGATGCAGGCCAGTGGAGTACGCCACCCCGATCACTTTATGGGCAGTTTCTACGGTGAAGAAACCGTCACTTTGGAAAACTTGCTGGCTATCCTGGAGAACCTGAGCGAGGGCACCACGGAATTGCTTTGTCATCCGGGCCTGGCTGACGAGCAACTGCTGGCGCAAAGCCTATACGGGCGGCCACGAGAGAAGGAGCTCGAATTGCTGTGCCATCCTCGTGTGCGGGACAAGTTGGATGAATTGGGAATCGAGTTGGTCAACTTTGGTGTCCTGGGTGAGAGTTAGGCAGGAATGAAGTTGCCCCGCTGGCTGCTGCGTTTTGGCTTCCACCTGCTTTACAACGAGCTGGCCTGGACCTACGACTGGGTGAGTCGGGCCGTGTCCCTGGGACAATGGCGGCATTGGCAGCGGGCGGTCATCCCCCACTTGAATGGCCAGCGCGTCCTGGAGATTGCCTTCGGCACGGGGGACCTGCTCATTGATATGACGGCTGTAGGCTATCGGCCTTACGGCCTGGACCTCTCCCCCTACATGATACGTATCGCCAGGACAAAGTTGACGAAGAAAGGGATGGCTACTCCTCTGTGCCAGGGGCGCGTGCAGGCGCTGCCCTTCGCCAATGGCATTTTCGATTCTATAGCTATCACCTTCCCCACCGACTTTATCTGCCAACCCAGCGCCCTAGCTGAAATCAGCCGCGTTCTGGCTCCGAGCGGGCGACTGGTGGTCATTGATGAAGGCTACCTTCTGGACTGTGGCCTGCTGGGGCGTTTCATCACCTGGCTGTATGTTTTTACCAGACAGCGGGAACCCCGTCCGGAGTTGAAGGCATTGCTGAAGCGAGCCGGTTTTGTCATCACCCAGAAGGACTACAGCAATCGAATCAGCACAGCGCATATCATGATCGCCACATATGTACGGGGAAGACATCCATGGTCAAAGCTGAAGACGTGATCCTCGAAATGAACTACTGCCCCCGCTGCGCCCACCCTCTGACAGACAAGTTTCTCTTCGGACGGATGCGACGGGTCTGTCCAGACTGTGGGTTCATATTCTTTCGGAACCCCAAAGTGGCGGTGGGGGTTCTTGTAGAACAAGAGGGGAAAGTGTTGCTGGTACGGCGGGCGGTGGACCCAAAGCAGGGATGGTGGTGCCTTCCCTCTGGTTTCGTTGAGTACGACGAAGCACCAGACGAAGCTGCTCTCAGGGAGTGCAAAGAGGAGACAGGGCTGGACGTGCGTTTAACCGGCCTTCTGAACGTCTACCACTATCAGTCCGATTTCCGAGGCTGGGGCATCCTCATCGTCTATCAGGCTGAAGTGGTGGGAGGTGAACTGTGCCCTGGAGATGACGCCAGTGAGGCTCGTTTCTTCGGCCCTGACCAGTTGCCCCAGGAGATTGCTTTTGCCAGCAACCGTGAGGCCCTCCGCCAGTGGCAATCCTTCGACAGAGTTTACAGTGAGCGAAGCCGAACTGCTCAGGATAAGCAGCGAGTTCAAACCCAGCATAATAATGGAGACTGAACCGACATGAAAGTCAGGCTGGCTTATGGGAAAGAGGGTCTCTGGATAGAACTGCCTGACGATAACGTCACTGTAATGGAACCCAGGTTCGTGCCGGGGCTCCCCGATGAGACAGAAGCCATCAGGAACGCCCTGCGAAAGCCCATCGGCACGCCGCCGCTGCAGGATCTGGTGAAACCCGACGACACAGTAGCCATCGTCTTCAGCGACATCACCCGCCCGCAGCCCCGTGAGAGGATGCTGCCGGTGTTGCTGGAGACACTTTCCCACGTCCCCCCTGAGAAGATCATGCTGATCAATGCCCTGGGCACCCACCGCCCGAACACTGACGAGGAGTTGGTAGGGATGTTGGGAAAAGAGATTGTGCAGAGCTACCGCATCGTCCAGCACGATGCCTGGGATAAGGAGAACATGGTCCATCTGGGGCCCACCAGCTTCGGCCACGAGACCTACATCAATGGCGTCTACATGGAGGCCAATGTCAAGATCCTGACCGGTTTCGTCGAGCCTCACTTCTTCGCTGGTTTTAGCGGTGGCCCCAAGGCCGTCCTGCCTGGCCTGGCCGATGAGCGCTCTGTGCTGGGTAACCACGACGCCGAGATGATCGGCCATCCCAGAGCCACCTGGGGCGTCACCGAGGGCAATCCTATCTGGGAGGAGATGCGGGAGATGGCGGCCAAGACCGATCCGACCTTCCTCCTCAACGTGACTCTCAATAAGAACAAAGAGATCACGGGGGTCTTTGCTGGCGACGTCTGGCAAGCCCACGCGGCAGGCACGGCCTTTGCCAGGGAGTCAGTCATGGTGCCTGTGCCGCAGCCCTTCGATATCGTGGTTACTACTAACTCGGGCTATCCTCTGGACCTCAATCTGTACCAGGCGGTTAAGGGCATGTCGGCTGCCGCGTTGGTGGTCAAGGAAGGAGGCAGCATTATTGCCGCCGCCGAATGTTGGGACGGCATCCCTGACCATGGGGAATACAAGAACATCCTCAAGATGGCCGACAGCCCACAGAAGCTGTTGGAGGTCATCAGGGCACCCGGGTTTCTGATGCAAGACCAATGGGAAGCCCAGGTCCAGGCTCAGATCCAGCTCAAGGCCGATGTCTACGTCAAGACCTCTTATCTTTCCGACGAGCAGATCAAAGAAGCCCTGCTCCAACCCTGTCACAGCATCGAAGAAACCTTGGCCCAGCTTCTGGAGAGATATGGCCCCGATGCTACCATCTGTGTCCTGCCGGAGGGCCCACAGACGGTGCCCTACATTGCAGACTGAGCCTGAGTGCAGCCAACTTCGGGAGCAAGCACCCGGCGGACGATGTTAACGCAGTTTCGGATTATTAGCATTGCCGAGCTACAATCCTTAAAAATTCACAGACCCCTTGACAGGGAGACAATTTGGGGGTATAATATAACTAACGCGAGTTACTAAATCGTGTTAGTTAAGGAGGAAAGGGCAGAGATGCCTAAGAAGCAGGCGACCAGCCAGGACGTCGCTGACCTGGCTGGCGTGTCGCGGACGACGGTTTCTTTCGTGCTCAACAACGTGCCAGGCATGAAGATCAGTGAGGAGACACGCCAGCGGGTGTTAGAAGCTGCCCGACAACTCAACTACTACCCCACCTCTGCAGCCCGTACGCTGGCCAGCGGCAAAACCCATCGCATCGGCCTCGTCTTCTGTGAGCAACGGGAGCACCTCATGGCCGATGCCTTTCTCCCCGCTTTCCTGCGCGGTGTGAGCGACCTGGCTCATCAAGAGGGCTATCGAGTGGTCTTCCAGAGCGCGGAGGACAGCACAGGCGAAACAACCTACGGAGACCTGTTGCACGAGCAACACGTGGACGGCCTGATTGTCTCTGGTCCCCGCTCCGATGACTTCCAACTCTCTCGCCTCCACGAAGAGGGATACCTCCTTGTACTCCACGGCCGCCTGCCAGACTGTGCCCTCCCCTTCATTGACGTTGACAACATTGGTGGTGCCCACAAAGCTGTGAGTCATCTTGTTGGGCTGGGACACTCTCGCATCGGCTTGATCACCAACGCTCCCCTCTCGTACACGTCCTCCCAAGACAGACTGACAGGCTATCGTCAAGCTTTGCAAGAGGCTGAATTGCCCTTTGAGGATGAGCTGGTACGCTACGGTGAGTTTGCCCCGGAGAGCGGTCGGAGGGCGATGGAGAGCCTCCTGACTCTTTCCTCTCCGCCCAGTGCAGTCTTTGTAGCCAGCGATGTGGTAGCCCTGGGCGCGATGGCCGCTGTGCGGGAGCGGGGGATGCGCATCCCGCAAGACGTGGCCCTTGTCGGCTTTGATGACATCTTCCTTGCCGCCTACGTCTCTCCCCCTTTGACCACGGTGCGTCTGCCAGCCTACGGCCTGGGTTGGGCCGCCGGTGACATGCTGATCCGGTTCATCAACGAGGATCAACCTCCTGTAGAAAGGCAAATGCTGTTGGCAAGCGAACTGGTGATACGCCAGTCTTGTGGTGGAAGCGGTCCTGTCAAAAGTGAAACGCAATAGAGTGAAACGTAATCCTCCAAATTCACTTGGAGTAACCACTTGCGTCCGTGTAAATGTAAGCTTCTAGAGCCATTTTCCACAGTGCGGAAAATGGGCTAGAGAGTAAGGGAAGGAGGTGATGAGCAAGGTCTTTTTGAATGGCTGTAGTCTCAACGTGTCGGCGTTGAGATCACTTTCTATGCACATTTAAGGAAGGAGAGAGAAAATGAACAAGAAGTTATGGGTTATGTTGACCCTGGTAACCATCGTAGCTATGGTGGCAGTGGCCTGCGGGCCAACTCCCGCGCCAACTGAAGCGCCCGCGCCGACGGAAGCGCCCCCTCCGACCGAGGCTCCACCAGAGGTCAAGTTCAGGGTGGGCATGGTCTCGGACGTGGGTGGCATTGACGATGCCAGCTTTAACGAGAACACCTGGAAGGGCCTGCAGGACGCCCAGGAGCAGTTGGGTGTCGAGGCCACGTTCCTGGAGTCTCAGGCCCAGGCCGACTATGAGAACAACATCACCGAGTTCGCCGAGCAGGGCTACGACATGATCATCACCGTCGGCTTCCTGTTGGGTGACGCCACCTACAAGATGGCTGCGCAGTATCCCGACGTCGAATTCGCCATCGTGGACTTTCCCACCGGTGGTGAGGAGACACCCAACTTGCAGGGCATCCTGTTCAACGTGCACGAGGCCAGCTTCCCGGTGGGCTACGTGGCGGCGGCCATGGCCGACCAGTTGGATCCGGCCGGCCCGATGGCGGCCTACATCGGCGGCATGCAGATTCCCCCGGTGGAAGAGTTCATCGTGGCCTACGAGGCGGGCGTCGAGTACTACAACGAGAAGTACGGCAAGGACGTCAAGTTCACCGGTGTCTACGTGGGCGACTTTGAGGCTCCCGATCAGGGCAAGACCCAGGCCAACTCGCTCATTGATGAGGGTGCGGACATCATCATGGGCGTGGGTGGCAAGACGGGCAACGGTGGCATCGCGGCGGCCAAGGAGCGGGGCAAGTGGGGTGTTGGGGTGGACGTGGACCAGTACTATACCCTGCCCAACGAGAAGGACATCCTGGTCACCAGCACCATAAAACGGCTGGACAAGGCCGTGTTCAGCGTGATCAAGAGCGGAGTGGAGGCCAAGTTCGAAGGCGGCACCAACTACATCGCCACCCTGGAGAACGAGGGGGTGGGCGTTGGCCCCTTCCACGACTTTGAGGACAAGGTGCCGGATGAGATCAAGGCCGACCTGGAGCAGATTCAGGCAGACATCATCGCCAAGAAGCTGTGGACCGGCTGGGGCGAGCCGCCTGAGG
>JBGVTF010000315.1:0-9075 GCA_041862415.1 Anaerolineae bacterium
AGGGTTTATCCGTTTTCACTCATATAGATGAGGTGAGGAGGCCACATCTTACCCCAGCAAATGGCACGCGCCGCCAAGACGCTGAGACCTGAGTCTGGCGGCGCGTGCCACAACCATCGTGAGCGGCCCAGCGAACGGGTAGGCGAAGACACCGAGACGCGAGCCGCTACTGAAGCTTTTGCCGGTGGCTGCCCTCCGAAGCGTGGGGACGGTAGCGTGCCTCATCACTAGGTGAGAAACGCTTTCCCCAAGCCAGTGCCCGGCGCGATGACGGCGCACGAGAGGTTCAGCGCGGTCTCCGGCAGGCCGTTTAGGATGGGATGCGAAGCTCCTGACCCGGATAGATCAGGTTCGGATCCTTGATCTTGTCCTTGTTGGCCTCAAAGATTTCTGGCCAGCGCTTGACGTCGCCGAGGATCTCCTTGGCAATCTTGCTCAGGCTGTCGCCGGACTTTACCACATAGACGCGGGCCTGGGCTGCGGCGCGTTCCTCTGTCTCGCGCTTTGCTTTCTCGCGGGCCTCGGCCAGCCTCGTTTCCCTCTCAAGGCGGGCGGCCTTGGCTTCGACGGCCCTGGCCTTGGCTTCGGCGGCCCTGGCCTTGGCTTCGGCGGCCTGCTCGGCGGCCTTGACCTTGGCTTCCGCCTCCCTGGCCTTAACCTCGGCAGCCCTGGCCTTGGCCTCGGCAGCCTGCCTCTTGGCGGCTTCGAGGGTGGCCTGGTGGCGCGCGGCATCAGCCGCCTTCTTCGCTTCCTCGGTAGCCTCTTTTTCGTCGCGGGTGGTCACCGCGTCGACCGCCTTGTCCAGGATGCTCCTTTTCTTTTTTGCCATTGTGTATTCCTTTCTCTGCAATCGTTGTCCTGTTTGTACTGCCCTGGGGTACAATGGGAAGTTATTTCTCAACGGCCCTTTGGCTATGGTAGCTCAACCGGCTATGATGAATGTCCAACCGGAATGAGACCTATCTCCGGGTGGCTAGTGCCTGGAGTATACTCTGGGCGATCAGGCCCCCCGCAGCAGCGCGGGGCGTGCCGGCCTGGAGCGGATTCATCTGCCCCCCCGTCAGAGTGCTCATCAAGGCCTGGCCCGCGGCCGAGGTCGTGTCTGCGCCAGATTGTTTGGCCTGCAAGAAAGCCAGACCGGCAGGCAGCAAGACATTCAACACGTCGTCCATGCCCAGGCTGCCGTCCTGCGGCGGCTGTCCACTGGCCATCCCCAGGACTTGCTCGAGTACGCTGCCGCCAACCTGGGGTTGCGGCTGGTGACCCTGGGACGGGATCGCGCCCAATAGCACCTGAAGCAGGGACGTAACGTCGTTGCCATCCAGGCTGGAACGGCCCTGGAGCTGTTCGGCGGCCTGGCTCAGGCCCCTGGCGTAGTACTGGCTGGTGCCGCCATGCCCCTGCGACTGCAGCCGTTGGCTGGCATACCCCAGCGCCTCGGCAGGCGTCTGCGAGCTTTTTTCCTGGAGCGAGTCCGTGATCAGGCGCAGGTTTTCGACCATGTTGTCGCCGTGGTTGCCGTTGTGTCCGTCCAGGGCGTTGATCTCCTGGCGGTTGGCCGTCATGGCCTGCAGTGCGACACCAAACAGATCGCTGAGATCAAACGTAGGTTGGCTCATTGGTTATCTCCTTCTTTGGTTACCTTTCAGTATGAAATGACCCGTGGCAGCACCTTGGCGTGCTCCACCCAGCGGGCGACCATTCCCCAGCTAGGCGGTCGTCGGACCAACCGCTTCTCGGCGTTTACCTCGAGCAGTTTCTTGTGAAGGTTGTCCGGGTTGCGCTGGGCCAACTCGGCCACGGTGTCTACCCCGGCCTTCTCCAGCAGGTCGCTGTACTCCTCACCGACGCCGTGGACCCGCATCAGGTCGGCCCGGTTGACCCAGTCCATGATGTACTCGTCGCCGATCCAGGTCCTTTCTGCCAGTTCCTTGCGCCCCTCGGGAGTCGCCCCCGCGCGGAGCAACGCCTCGACGGTGTGGATGCCCGCTGCGCGCAGTTTCTCCGCGTAGACCGGGCCGATGCCCTCAATCGTCTCCAATTTTGCCATTGCATATCCTCCTTAAGTAGTATAGTAGATTATGAAACGTCTTGACCACCAAGTGCACTATCTCGACTAAACCACGCTGGCCAAAGTTGGGCTGCCTTGGTCCTGTTTCACTGCAGAGCTCACTTCTGGTGGGGGCGTGGGCCACATCCCGAGCGGGGCCGACCATCAAGACGTAGGCCCGCACCCCGAACTGACAACTACAGATCTTTGAGAAGGGTGGCCAGGATAAGCAGCACAAACGCCACGACCACCAGCCAGAAGGCAAATCCAGATAGCACAGGTATTGGCATCAGGGAAGCCAGAACGCCGACCACCCCAACGACCAGGGCGATCCACCAGGTGATTTGCTTGGGAGCACTGAGCTTCATTGCACATCCTCCTTCAGTTGTCTTTGCGTTCAGTTGGTCAGGTGGCTCCCTCGGCCCCGTGGCCTATGGCCAGTTGCAGGGAGCACACCTATTAGTTCATTCTAGACGCTGTCGTCAGCCGCCCTTTGCCAGGATGGATCGGCTTGCGCGACTCGCCGGATGGCCGGCAGCAGGTCGGTGTTCAGTCTTGTTTTGGGGACAAAGTCGTTCGCGCCGGCTGCCAGCGCCGCCTGCCAGTAGCTGGTGGTGTCCAGCACTGTCAGTGCGATGATACCCGCTTCGGGCAGCACGGCTCGCAGACGAGGGATGGTCCCAAGGCCGCTCAGGCCGGGCATGGCCAGGTCAATCAGAACAATATCCGGCTGCAGGTCCTGGGCCAGAGCCAGGGCCTCTTCGCCCCCACCGGCCGCGCCGACGACCGCTACATCGTCGTGCTCCTGCAAGAAGCGTATGGCAATACGCAAAAAGCTGGGGTTGTCATCCACCAGCAGAACAGAAATAGGTTTCATATTTATTCTCTTCAGAGCCCAGGCGGCTCAAGTAAATGCGATCCGGTCAGGAACCATCATCATACTACCACACTTTTGCTAGGCCTGTCTATCCGTAAACCTACGTAATTGATGCAAAAAAGCCCCGTATCTTACTACAGGGCCGGTCGTGATGTGCGAAACGTGATCAGAAGAGGGTAGTGTCTTGCAGCGCTGTCCAAGGCCTTCATTCCATCGGCAAAATCCCCCGCTGTAGGGCGTAACGGATCAGGTCGGTCTGGGAACGCAGGCCCAGTTTGCGCATCAAGTTGGCGCGGTGGGTCTCGACCGTGCGCCGGCTGATGAACAGCCGATCGGCGATTTCGGCGTTGTTGTGGCCCTCGGCTGCCAGGTGCAGAACTTCCCGCTCGCGGGCTGTCAGCGTCTCATACGGGTCCAGCGCAGCGGATTCGGCCTTTTGCATATAGGCCTCGATGGCGCGCTCGGAAAGCGGCGGGCTGAGGTAGCGCCGCCCAGCGACAGCTTCGCGGACAGCGCGCACTAATTCGGCAGAGGTAGACTCCTTGACGACGTAAGCCGCCGCCCCGGCCTGTAGCGCTTCCAACACGTAGGCTTCGTTGGCATGCATGGAGAGAATGACGACATGGGTCTGCGGTGAACGCTGGCCGACCTGCCGCGTGACCTCCAGGCCGTTCAGGCCAGGCATCATCAGGTCTAGCACCAGCACATCCGGCTGCAAGCGTTCGACCAGTTGAGCTGTCTCCAGCCCATCGCTCGCCTCACCGACAACGGAGAAATCCGGCTCGGCCTCCAGCAAGCTTCGCAGCCCCTGGCGGACGACGTGGTGGTCATCCGCCAGCACGATGGTCGTCATGCTCATGTCCCCTTCTCCTCCTCTTCGACCGGGTTGCCCAGGGGCAATTCGGCCGTCACATGGGTGCCAGCCCCCGGGGCCGACTCTACCGTCAGTTGGCCGCCCGATAGAACCGCGCGCTCGTGCATCCCGGCCAGGCCGGTGGTCTCGCCGGTGGCCAGTGCGGCCTCAGGGTCGAAGCCGGTACCTCGGTCTTCGATCTGCACGCCGAGCGTGTCCTGGTCGGTCCAAAGCCGCACCGTCACCTCGCTCACGCCGGCGTGGCGGGCGACGTTGGTCAGCGCTTCTTGCACAATGCGATAGGCGGCCGTTTCGACTTCCGGCGCAAAGCGTCGTCCCTCCAGATCGGTGTGCCTGAACGTCACGCACACATGAGTCTGGGCGGTGTAACGGTCAAAGTGCCATAGCAGCGCGGGCAGCAGGCCCAGGTCGTCCAGCATCGCCGGGCGCAGATCAAGCGACAGGTCACGCACCAGCGCCATGAGTTCATTGACCAGCGCCTGCGCTTCGTCCAGGCTGGCCGTGACCTCGTCGGCCGGTAAGCGGGTGCTCATGTCCAGGAGGAGTTTGAGCCCGGTCAGGGCCTGGCCGACCTCGTCGTGGAGTTCACGGGCGGTGTGGCGGCGCTCGGCCTCCTGGGTCTCAAGCAACTGGCGAGATAGCGTCTGCAGCCGCTCGCGTCCGGCGCGCACCTGCTCGAACAGCCGGGCATTTTGAATGGCAAGCGCCGCCTGGTTGGCGAACGACTGGAGCACTTGCACCTGCTCATCGGTGAAGTATGCCGGTTCGGCACTGTACACGTTCAGCGCGCCCAGTACCTGCTCGCCGTGGCACAGCGGCAGCGCGGCCGACGAGCGGTAGCCGCGCGCCTCCGCTGCCTCGCGCCATGGGGCGTAGGTCGGGTCGCTCTCGATATGATTCATGACCCTCGCCTGGCCGGTGCGGATGGCCGTGCCGGTGGGGCCACGCCCGGTGGGGCGATCGTCCCAGGTTACCCGGATCGAGTCCAGGTAGCCTTCTTCGAAGCCGTAGGCAAAGACCGGGCGGACGTCAAAGCTGCCTTCGATGACCAGCCCCATCCAGGCCATTTTCAGCCCGAAGCGGTCCACCGCCAGTCGGCCAACGCTTTCGATGATCGTCTCCGTATCGAGGTGGCCGAGGAAGGCCTGTGAGGCCTCGTAGAGCGCGGCCAGGTCATCGGCTCTCTGACGCAGTGCTTCCTCCGCCATCTTTGGCTCAGTGATGTCCTTCACGGCCCCCTCGTAGTACAACACCTGGCCCTCGTCATCCTGGATGGCTCGGGCGCTATCCCGCCCCCAAATGATCGTTCCGTCGCGTCGGCGAAGCTGCGCTTCGAAACCTGGCACGACCCCCTCGCTCTCCATCAAGGTCTGCCATCGCCGACGATCCTCGGCGTTCACATACACGTCTGCTGCGTTGACCTCCACCAGGGAGTCGCGATCCGGGTAACCCAGCATCTCCACCAGGGCGGAGTTGGCATCGAGGATCTGTCCCTCCGGCGTGGTGCGGTAGAGCCCCACGGGAACGCCCTCAAACAGGCTGCGATAGCGCTCCTCCGATTCGCGCAGCGCCTCCTCCGCCCGCTTGCGGTTCAATGCTTCCACAAAGGCTACGGACAGGGTTTCGATGGCTTGCTGATCCGCCGGGTCATAGCCCGATTCTTTGTTGGCTAAACCGATCATGCCGATCGTCCTACCCGCATGTTTCAATGGAACGCCTAGGAAACAGGTGAGCCGTGGATGACCTTCAGGAGTCCCGACCCAATCCGGATGAGAAGCGGGGTCATTGAATATCATGGATCGCTCGTCTTTGACTACTCTACCCCGTATGCCGCGGATCTCCATGTTACGAAGCGCCAAAATCGCCTCGGTCTCCGGTATCGTGCAGGCCTCCCAGCCTGGATTGCTAATCGCAATGGTATCAAAGCGACCAGCTTGGTTTACTTCGCAGATAAAACCGAACTGGCTGCCGGTCAACTCCTCGGCCACGTCCAGACACGTGCGGGCCACCTCTTCGTCGCTCTCGCACGTCAAGGTCTGCAGAAACACCTTGTTGATCCCATCCAACTCAGCGCTTTGCCGGTGCAGCTCTTCCTCCGCCCGCTGGCGGTACAGGGCCAATTGGTGAGCCTCCACGGCCCGCTGGGCGACGACCGGCAGCCGCTGCAGATAGTCTTGAGCCTTGACCACATAGTCGTAGGCCCCGGCCTTCATTGCCTCCACCGCCACATGTTCGTCCCCACGGCCGGTGACCATCACCAGCGGGGGCGGGGCTTCACCTTGCCGAATTTGCTCCAACACCTCCAACCCATTCTGCTGCGGCAGGCTGTAATCCAGAAACACCAAGTCGTACGGCTCTTTCTCCGCCACACGGCGCAGCGCCTCCTCCCCGGACGCCACCTCCTCAACCTGCCAGGTGGGGTCGTGTCTGGTCAGGGCACGGGACATCACCTCTTGATGATCAGCGTTGTCCTCTACCAATAGGATTCTCATTGCTTTCTCCTTCTCCGATTGCGGGGACAGAAGACCTCAGCTTTGCGAAACCTTGGAAGTCGGCCGCCGTCACGTGGGCAAACTATTGATGACCAGCCAGTAGAGCTTCACTGCTTTGATCGCCTTGGCGAACTGGTCAAAGTCCAACGGCTTGACGATGTAGCTGTTGGCCCCACAAGTGTAGCTTTCCACGATCTCCTGCTCGTCCGCTGAGGTGGTGAGCATCACTACGGGCATGGACTTGAGCTCCGGATCGGCTTTGATCTGCCTCAGGACCTCTATCCCGTCCACCCTGGGCAGCTTGATGTCCAGCAGGGTCAACACCGGACGCGGCGCATCGGAGTACTTTCCACGTCGGTAGAGGAAATCCAGCGCCTCCTCCCCGTTGGTGACCACATGCACCTGGTTCAGAAGATTGTTATCCCGCAACGTCCTGAGGATCAACTCCACATGGTCGAGGTTGTCTTCAACCAGCAGAATGTTAACGGATTGTAGGTCCATGATTCCCCTTTCATCAGTTGGCCCGAGGCTACCCCTTCGGCTTCGGGCTTCGGTTAAGTGGCTCGACTGAGCCCTCGGTCTGAGGTCCGGCCCGGGGACTCGCCGAAGTCTCAGCCGATCGTTTCAACTCCGCGCTCTCTGGCAAGGTGAAATAGAGGGTCGCTCCTTCTCCCTCCTCGCTCTCCACCCAGATGCGGCCGCCGTGGTGCTCGACGATCCTCTTGCTCAGGGCCAGCCCCATGCCCACCCCTTGGGCCTCCGGATCCAGTTGCCGGAAGGGGGCGAAGATTTGCTGGTGGTACTGGGGGGCGATGCCGATGCCGTTATCGGCCACGTGGAAGCGATAGAAGCCTCGCTCCTTCTGGCACCCCACCTCGATACGCAGTGGCCTCTCCTCGCTCCTGAATTTGAGCGCATTATCTATCAGATTGGCGAACACCTGGTGCATACGGCTTCGGTCAGCGCGGACGATGGGCAGCGGCTCCTGCACCACCAACTCTGCCCCCGCCTCCTCCAGTTCCACCGCCAGCTCCTCTTGGATCTCCCTCAGTAGCGCCGCCACGTCTATCTCCTTGATTGGCCCTACCACCCGCCCGACGCGCGACAGATCCAGCAGGTCCATGATGAGGGCGTCCATGCGGGCCACGTTGCTCTGGATGCGCTCCACGTAGTGCTTGCCTTCCTCGCCCAACTGATGGTGGAACTCCTCTTGCAATGCAGAGGAGAAGCCGTCCAGGGAGATAAGGGGTGCTTTCAGATCGTGGGAGATGGTGTAGACGAAGGATTCCAGCTCCTTGTTCTTGGCCTCAAGCTCGGCCAGCAGCCGCTCCTGCACCTCCTCCGCCACCTTTCGCTCAGTGATGTCCTCCAGGCTCCCTTCGTAGTTCAGCACCTGACCGTCGCCATCGCGGACGGCCCGGGCGCTGTTCCGCACCCAAATGATCGTTCCGTCGCGGCGGCGAAGTCGCGCTTCGAAATCACGCACGACCCCTTCGCCCTCCATCAGCGCCTGCCACCGCCTGCGCTCCTCGGGGTCCAGATACAGGTCAGTTATGTTGACCGTCAGCAGAGCCTGCCAGTCCGGGTAGCCGAGCATCTGCACCAGAGCAGGGTTAACGTCTATGATCTGCCCCTCCGGCGTGGTGCGGTAGATCCCCACGGGCACGCCGTCAAACAGGCTGCGATACCGTTCCTCGCTCTCCTGCAGTGCCTCCTCCACCCGCTTGCGCTCGGTGATACCTCTTGCCATAACTACAAAACCTGTGGGGTTGCCATAAGCATCTTTAGTAACGCTTGCAGAGAGTTCCACCGGGAATTCACATCCGTCTTTAGTCAAGAAAGTGTGTTCTACGTCTTTCACGGACCCTTGCTCTAAAGTTTTCTTCAGACTCTCCATGGCTCTTTCATGATCTTTTTTGGCGATAAACACGAAAGCATTTTTGCCCAGCACTTCATCTTTCGATGAGCAGCCGTGGATATCCAATGCCGATTGGTTGCATTCCAATATGTTTCCATTCAAGTTGATGACTGTAATGGCATCTGGAGATGAAGTAAACATGCTTCTAAGCTTCTCTTCGCTTATTCTTAAACGCCCCTCCATGTAGGTGATTAACACGGCGATGAGGAAGTAGATGCCGCCGAGGTATTGGGCGGACCTCCCTGTCCATCCGATGGGGCTGCCCACAGCCTTCTGAAGGAAGACTGCAGACAGGCCCACGGCGATCAGTGCTAAGGCCAGGGAGTACCAGTATTGAAAGGTTTCCTTCGACTTGGAGTAAAGCCTCATCAAGAAGAGGGAGGAGATACCGAATAGAGCCACTGCAGTTCCCAACACCACCTGCCGTAACAGTGTGGGACCCAGCTCCTGTATGAAGAACGGTGGGATAGCGCCCCGAAGGCTCGCTACCGTGAGCAAGGCCGTGAAGACCAGCACTCCCAGATAGGCAAGTATCACCCTCGATTGCCTGTGATTCGACACCTTCTCTGAGGTGACTCCCGCTAAGGCTGCACTCACAACATGAAAGACTGACCCGCATAAGGCCCCAATATTATGTATACTCACAGCAGCGTTTGGTCCGCCTGGAGGGCCTATCAGCCATCCGGCAACCAGACCTCCAGCGCCAACCGCCAGCACCCCGCAGCCTAGTAGGAGAAAGCTGAGTGAGCCTCTTTCTAAATAGTTTCTTGCTGAAATGGAGGCCACAACGAAAGACATGACGGAGATGAACAGCGTGTTCAGTATGAAGAGCAATAGAGGCGGCTCGAAGACTACTCTGATGTC
>JBGVTF010000316.1:0-2126 GCA_041862415.1 Anaerolineae bacterium
GCGGTGCGCGCCGTGCAGGGCATGTTCGTCGGCTTGGTCATTTTGCGGATTCTCGGCGACGAACAGCTTCTGTCGGAATGGGACGAACTGCCGGAGGTGCTGGCTACCCTCATCTTCGACGGCCTGAGTCCCAGGGACGGAGGGTGAGACCATGATCCTGCGCACTCTCTCGCTTATCCGCAAAGAATTCCTGCACATCTTGCGCGACCCCCGCACGCTCTTCGTGATGCTGGCCATGCCCATCATCCAGCTTACGCTCCTGGGTTATGCCGCCACCACCGACATCGAACACCTGCGCACCGCCATCTTGGACGGTGACAAATCGCCGGCCAGCCGCGAATTGGTTGATGCCTACCGGGCATCCAACTACTTTGACATCGCCCTTTATGTCGAATCTGAGCCGCAACTGGAATACCTGATGAGTAGCGGCCAGGTGCGATCTGGTCTGATCATTCCGGCAGACTACGGTGAAGCGCTAGCCATTGGCGATCGAGCTCAAGTCGCCTTTGTCATTGACGGGTCGGATCCCAGCATTGCCAACACTGCCTTCGCTGCCTCTCAATCTGTAGGGCAAGCTCAGTCCATGCGCATTATGGAGCGGACGATGGGGATTGACCCTGACGACTTGCCTGGGGTGCAAGTGCGCCCGCGCGTGTGGTACAACCCGGAAATGAAGAGTGCCAATTTTATGATCCCTGGCCTCATGGGCATGTTGCTTTACTTCTTTACCGCTCTCTTTACCTCGATGTCCATCGTACGCGAGCGGGAGCAGGGTACCATCGAGCAACTGATCGTGACCCCCATCAAGCCGCTGGAGTTGATCGTGGGCAAAATCGCGCCTTATGTGTTCGTCGCCTTCTTCGACGTGCTGGAGGTACTGGCCATCGGCGTCTTCTGGTTCGGCGTGCCGATCAGGGGCAGCCTGGGGCTCCTGCTGGGACTATCGGCCCTTTTCCTACTCACGTCGCTAGGCATCGGCATCTTTATTTCCAGCGTGGCCAACACGCAACAGGAAGCGATGCTGCTCGCATTTCTGACCATGTTTCCATCCGTCTTCCTAGGCGGTTTCTTCTTCCCTATCGAGGCCATGCCAGGTTGGCTGCAAGTCATCACCTACGTGATTCCTCTGCGCTATATGCTGGTCGTCATCCGAGGCATCATCCTCAAGGGCGTGGGGTTGCAGATCCTGCGCCAGGAAGTGGCCGCCCTGGGCATCTTCGGCGTGGCGATCATGCTGCTGGCTGCCGCCCGCTTCCGCAAACGGCTGGAATAGCAGCGCTATGGGGCCATTTCCGTGGCTCGGAGAGAATTTCGTGAACCATAGCAAAGTTATCATTTTCTATCTTCTCATGTTGGTTGGACACGTAGCTCACATTCTTGAAGAGACCTGGGGACGATTCTGGCTAGTAGATGCTTTCTATGGGCTGGGATGGTTCCTGGTAGCAAACTGGGTGCTTTTCTGCATTCCGGTTGTCTTATTCTGCTTTGTCCTGCATGAGAAGCGTTGGGCGTTTTACCTGAGCATGATCTATGCCGGCATCATGATTTTGAACGGTGTCGGACATAACGTAGCAACGATTGTAACTGGCAAGTACTT
Organism: Anaerolineae bacterium; assembly: GCA_041862415.1. Lineage (GTDB taxonomy): Bacteria > Chloroflexota > Anaerolineae > E26-bin7 > E26-bin7 > E26-bin7. The sequence continues at coordinate 1,598 of JBGVTF010000316.1, forward strand.
TGGTGGTTTTGCCGGTGGATATGCTGGCATCGGACTGCTACTCATCGGACCGCCGATGATACATTATCTTCGAAAAGGGATGCCAACCAATTGAATAGGGTCTGCCTAAAATGACTCGAGCGTCAAGGCAAGTAGGCAGCCTCGTTGGTGGTGGGGGGCTATCAACGGATTCAGGGAGCGGATTGAACGGATTTAGGTCAAGATCAAACGGGCGGAATCTCGCCTGAGGGGTGATCATCCGTTCAATCCGTTACAGAAATCCGTTGACAGCGTTCCCCCCCCAATCTCCAACTTGTTTTAGCCGCACCCAATTGAATAAGGAGCAACGTGTTGAAAGAGAACCACCTCGCCATCAAAACCGAAAATCTAACCCGAAAATTCCGCGACCTGGTGGCCGTGGATCACCTGAACCTGGAGATCAAACGGGGCGAGACCTTTGGCCTGGTCGGTCCCGACGGGGCCGGCAAAACGACCACCATCCGTATGCTGTGTGCCATCATGGACCCCACCGAGGGTTCGGCTGCGGTGG
>JBGVTF010000317.1:0-24173 GCA_041862415.1 Anaerolineae bacterium
TACAGCATGGTAGTCTGTCTCGGAGTGGCCTCGGTCATCTTGCTGGTGATGGCGCTGCGCGAGAATAGACGACACCTGTGGATACTCTATACCATTATCACTGCGCTAAGCATCTACTGTAATTATGAAGCCTTCTTGATCGTCCTCTCGGAAGGAGTCTTTGTCGCAATTTGTTGGCTGGGCAGACGGTATAGAGACAGAGCACTTTACTGGTTGGCAACGCAGGCAGTTATTGGCATTCTTTACCTTCCCTGGATATCTGTCGCCTGGCAAATCCAGCACTACGAGGCCTGGTGGGAACCCATATCTCCTATTTACCTTTTATTGCGTTTGCTAACCGTTTTCAGCCTGGGAACCAGTGCCGATCCAACGGTGGGGTCCCGGCTTGTTTTAGGCTTTGCTCTGATTCTTGGCGTGGGACTGCTGGCTATCGGATGCAAGCTTTCAGAAGAAGGGAAGAGGGAAGGTGCACTGGTGGCGTTGCTTTACTTGTTTGTGCCCCTAGGTGTGGCCCTTTCTTACGTACTGGTGAAAGAGCACATGCTGGAGAGGTATCTGATCGTCGTTGCTCCAGCTTATTACCTGGTTTTGGGTTGCGGCCTGAGCCTGCTGAGCCAGCGGTGGTATCTGTGGGGAGGAAGTGTATTCTTTGTAGCCCTGGGTAGCGCACTCTCTCTGCAGAATTGCTATTTTGACCCCTACTTCTGGCGGGGTGACTATAGAGGAGCCGCCCGGCATATTATGACCTTTGGCCGTCCGGGAGATGCCGTGATTTTTGATGGCATCGAGCCCGAACTTTTCCTCCGTTATTATCATGGGGATATACCGCTCTATACAGTTGATGAGGAGACATCGTCCCAACTATTGCCAGAGATTGCAGCCGGGCACTCTCGGCTGTGGGTGTTGCTCGAAAATCATCCCCCAGGTCCAATCGAGCGCTGGCTCACGACTGAGGCTTACCAAACTTCCTACACCAATTTCTCGAGTACGGGTTTGATCCTCTACGCGCTCCCGAATCAAGGGACTCCCTCTCCGGTTACAGAGCCAGCGGCCTTACATTTGGCTGAAAGCGTGACTTTGGTGGGATACAGTTTGACTCCCCAACCTGTGGCTTCGGGCGATGTAGCACAACTCACGCTCCTTTGGCAGCCTCACATCAAGCTCCAAGGAAACTCCCATATCTCAGTCCGCCTGCTGGATGAAGAAGGGCATATGGTGTTGCAGAGGGACCGGCAGCCAGTGGACGGTTTCTCTCCGATCTCCTCCTGGTCCGTGGGCAAGGTAGTCGTAGATCGCTATGGTCTACTGATACCGCCTGGCTTGATGCCGGGGACATACCTGATTGAGACCGTCATGTACGATCCCGATTCAAATACCGACCTGGTTCGCGCTACAGTGGGGTCAGTGAATGTGAGCAGGGACAGCGCTCCTCTGCCGCTGGAGGCCGTGACCATACCACACCTGCAACAGGCATTGTTCCCGCCGGGGCTGGAGTTGTTGGGCCATGACATACCAGATGTTACCGCTCGTTCTGGCGAAGAGATTCCTGTAACACTTTTCTGGCGGGCCCTGGAGGAGGAAAGAGGCAACGTAAAAGTGCTGCTCCAACTCAGGGATCGGAACGGACAAGTATGGGCCGAACAAAAAGCGTCGCATGACCGCTACCCCATCAGCCAATGGGCTAAGAGAGAGACTAGACTTGTCATCTATGATTTGGCCGTCAATGCTGCTACGCCAACGGGTAAGTATCGCCTGTTTCTAAACGTGCTGGACGAGGCTACAAATGAGCCTCTATCCCCCGCCGATGTATATTTGGCTACAGTACGGGTGGAGGGTAGAAAGCGGCGATTTTCTGTGCCCAGGGACATCGCCTATCCTCAGAAGGCCACTCTAGGTCAGGGCGTGATCTTTTTGGGCTATGATCTTGCCGAGACAGTCGTGCCACCTGATGGAGTGGTGCATTTGACCCTCTATTGGCAAGCCGGGCAACGTATGAGCACCGATTATACTGTCTTCACTCACTTGCTTGGCACGGACAACCGTATTGTGGGGCAGCAGGACAACATGCCTCAGACCTGGACAGCGCCGACGACTAGCTGGCTGGAAGGGGAAGTACTCATAGATGAATACTCCATCAACGTGAAACCCGATGCCGCCCCAGGTGAATATCACCTGGAGATTGGCATGTACGATGCCGCCACAGGCCAGCGCCTCCCCGCCTACAGCGAAGAGCAACAGCGATTGATGGGAGATTGCATCTTGCTCGATCAAGCCATAACTATCCAAGACTGACGGCAACTCCTGAGGCGATAGTCGGTAGAGGCCAAATGAAAGCCAGTACGATCTTACTATCCCACAGGCTGTAAGGAGGTATTGGGAACTTACGGTAAGCATCTTGTACAATGCTGAGACAGGCCAGCGACTGAGGGCAGTCGCTGGTGAGGAGCCTTTGACAATGCAGTGGTGGTGTGGCCTTGACCAGGGGATTTATGACAATACGATCTTGCAAGGAGAATGGCATGGATGAGATAGTTGGTAAGAAAGGGCAAATCAGCCTTTCGGTCGTGATACCAATGTACAATGAAGAAGATAATGTCATCAACACAGTGAAGCAGGTCTCCGAAGTGCTGGACTGGCTGCAGGATAGATGGGAGATCGTGTTGGTAAATGACGGCAGTACGGATAACACCTTGCAAGTGGCTGAAGAGCTGGCAAAGGGTGATGAAAGAGTTCGTGTGATATCCTACCCTAGAAATGCTGGTCGTGGTAAGGCTCTGAGGACAGGGTTCGCCAGCGCCAGAGGCGACATTGTGGTTTCTACTGATGCTGATCTGAGTTATGAGCCCAAGTACATCCTGAATCTCATCGAGGTGCTTAACTGCGATGAGGACGTGGATATTGCCATCGGTTCTCCCTATGCTAAGGGAGGGGGAACGGAAAATGTCCCTCTGGCCAGACTGTTGATAAGCAAACTCGGTAATAAGGTCCTCAGTTTTGCTATGTCAACCAACGGAAGGCTGAATACCATTACGGGGATCTTCCGGGCCTATCGGCGCCCTGTCCTGGAATCATTGGAGCTGGAATCGGATGGGAAGGAGATACATTTGGAGATTCTGTCGAAGGCAACGGCGCTGGGGTATAGGGCAAGGGAGGTGCCTGTCATTTTGAAAGGCAGACAGAGCGGAAGATCCAAATTTAGGTTTCGCGCAACAGCTATTTCACATATTGTGTTCTCTGTCTATGAGAAGCCCATGATGCTCTTCGGGCTGATTGGATTCACACTCATAGTCTGGGGGTTGATCGGCGGTATGTATATCATTGTACTCTGGCGACAAAAGGCACTCAATCCAGAGCGGCCGTTGATGACTTTGCTGGTGCTATTAGTATTGACAGGTACACAACTATTGTCTTTTGGGTTTTTGGGGACCCAATTGGCAATGTTCAAGAAAGAGGTCTATAAAGTGCAGAAGGAAAATCGCGAAATAATGAAAAGGTTAGATGATGCCATAAGGAAAAGGCTAGATTAGTTTCTGTCTGGAAACTAGCGGGCCGGGCTCCCACGCCCGGCATGCGGCGGCATGGGAGCCGCCTCTGCTGGGATTTCCAGACAAGAACTAGACTAAGGGTGAAGAAGGCTGTGGGAGGATGCTGAGTATAAGAATCAAAAGAAGCTGTCTCCAGCGGACTGGAACAGGGAATTGAATTTGAGGCAACTTGGCTAAAAACCTATAAAGTAGGTTGTGGTTCATAACATGGCTGGGGTGTTTTCGTGGAGAAACGACGAAGGACTTATCGAAGTAAAAGGGACTGGGAACGCTTTGTCCAACTCATTGTATCAATAACAGTGCTGTTCATCTTGGTGAAACACACGAATGTCAAATTGCTGGTTTCCACTTGGCGAGAGGTCCGGTTCTCGTATCTTATTTTGGCCACTCTCATCGTACCGTTTTCTATCCTGCCACGAGTTTACAGATGGAGTTCGATCATAAATCGAGAGAAGAAGAGTGTATCCCTGGCAGATTTGTACCTTCTTACGCTGGCTGGGATATCTCTGAATTTCCTTCTCCCAGCCAATTTAGGAGACATTGCCAGATCGTACTACGGGCACAAAAAAACAGGGCTGGGAGAAGAGATGCTCACATCAAGTTTGGTGGATAAACTCATCGCGCTGTTTTCCATTTTCTCCCTGGGAGCAACTGCTTCGTTTCTCTATGGACTTTATTCGTATACATATCTCTCTTTAGCACTGGCTGTTGTCTTTGCAGTGGTGCCATTTTGTCCAAATTTGCTACCTTGGGGTCTAATAGAGAAAGTATCTCTACTGTTTGCTGACAAGGTGAATGCAAGACAATTGCGCGAGCAGCTTACTCTATCTAATAAAGTGAAAATAACGACTGTAGTATGGTCTATTATGGGGTGGGGTGTTACCTTCTTGATTTTTTACATCATCTGTCGCGCATTTTCTACTGACGTGAAATTCACTTATGTATTCGCCATAGCACCCATGATCATCTTGGCACGCCTTTGTCCTCTAACATTGAGTGGCTTAGGTACTCAGGAAGCTATGGTCGTATATCTGTTCAGGTCAATTGGTGTGGATGGGACGAATTCCTTTTTGGTTTCGATAACCTTCTCTTTTATAGTGTCAGTTATACCGGCTTTTATCGGGTTATTTGTGATTGCAAACATACATCACTCTGGCGACGGCTGAGGATTTTACCAACTACCGCATCCTGGAAGTCCTGTGGATACTCTGAAACCCGATGCCGCCCCAGGTGAATATCACCTGGAGATTGGCATGTACGATGCCACCACAGGCCAGCGTCTACCCGTCTACAGCCAAGAGCAACAGCGATTAAGGGGAGACTGCATCTTGCTTGATCAAGCCATAACTATCCAATACTGACGGCAACTCCTGAGGCGACAAGTCGGTAGAGGCCAAATGACCATAGATCTCACCATCGTAATTCCCTGTTATAATGAAATCGAAAACATACCGAATCTACGCGATAGTCTCTTCCCTGTGGTGGAAGAGCTTCAACGCGAACGGACGGTAGAAGTGGTCTTTGTTGACGACGGTAGTACCGACGGCACCTATCAGGCTCTGGCAGACCATTTCGGCCACCGTTCCGACGTCTCTATCCTCCGCCACGAGTCGAATAGGGGCCTGGGAGCAGCCATTCGCACCGGCTTCGCCGCCGCTAAAGGCGGGACCATCATTACTACCGACAGTGATGCCACCTATCGCTTCAGTGAGATCCCGGCTCTTCTGGCCCGTTTGGCCCCTGGGGCTGATCTGGTCACAGCTTCACCTTATCAACGCGGCGGAACTGTTGAAAACATCCCGGCCTACCGCCTGATTCTCAGCCACGGTGCATCCTTCCTATATCGCCTGCTAGTAGATTGGCGTATCGCCACTTATACATCCCTGTTTCGAGCCTACAAGAGAAAAGTCATCGAAGAGGTCTCCTTCGATGCAGATGATTATCTGGCCAACGCTGAGATCCTTGTCAATGCCATCTACAAAGGCTATCAGGTTGCTGAATATCCTACAGTCTTGCACATACGCGCTTACGGCACTTCCAAGACCCGGATCATCCGTACCATTGGGGCTCATCTCTGTTTTCTGGCCAAAATCCTCTTGCGCCGCCTGCACCTGACATCGCCCCATCCGTTAGCCTGATCTACAGAACTATGTTAAGTGCATCAACTGGCGGAGTTAACTTGAAGATAGTATCCGTTGTGGGCGCCAGACCGGAGTTTATCCAAAGCGCGCCAGTCAGCCGTGAACTTCGCAGCCATCGGGAATTACTGGTTCACACCGGCCAGCACTACGATTACTTGATGTCCCAGGCCTTTTTTGACGACTTGGGTATCCCGGCGCCTGACTACAATCTGGAGGTCGGTTCAGGCTCTCACGGCTATCAGACAGGCCAGATCCTAATCCGACTGGAGGAGGTGTTGCTCAGAGAACAGCCAGACCTGGTAATCGTACGTGGTGATACCAACTCGACGCTGGCCGGTGCATTGGCGGCTGCCAAGCTGCATATCCCGGTGGCCCACATTGAGGCTGGTGAACGCAGTTTCGACAGACAGATGCCGGAGGAGATCAATCGTCTGGTCGCTGACAGGCTGGCGGATATTCACTTCTGTGTCAGCCGCACTTCTGTACAACATCTCGCCGCCGAAGGGATCACCGCGAGGGTTTACCAGGTGGGAGACGTGATGTTCGATGCCACCCTGCAGAACCTTGCCGTCGCGCGTCGTCACTCTGATATTCGGCAACGCCTGGAGTTGACACCCCACACCTATACTCTGGTGACCGTCCACCGCGCCGCTAATACCGACGACCCAAAACGCCTTGGCGAAATCGTGGAGGCCCTTAACAATATCAACGAACGAATCATCTTCCCCATACACCCTCGGACGCAGAAAGCACTGGCTCGGCTGGGGGCTGAATTTGCCTCTCATGTGCAAGTGATTGAGCCAGTTGGCTACTTTGATATGCTGATGCTTGAAGAGACGGCTCGGCTTATCATAACCGATTCAGGCGGGGTACAACGAGAAGCCTATTTCCTGGCTATACCTTGCCTTACACTGCGCCGCGAGACAGAATGGGTGGAGACAGTGGAAGCTGGCTGGAACAGGCTGGTGGGGACCGATCCCTCCAAAATCATTGACGCCTGGCGCACGTTTGAGCCACCTCCTGAACGGCCATCCATCTTCGGCGATGGACACGCCAGCCAGCACATCGCAACCATATTGGAATCTGAGCCGATTGTCTTTGGACGGTAACCCGACATCAAAACGGGCACGCCATCGGTTTGATACGTGAAATTGGCTTCAGGGGGATCGTTGAGAAATAGTCTACGTCACTTGAAGACGCCTTCGCCCTGGTGGACACTGGTTGGCATTGCTATCTTAGGAATTGCCCTCCGCCTGTACCTGCTTTTCAGCTCCCATTTGATCATCGAAGCGGACGAGGCCCTGGTGGGCTTGCAAGCCTTCGGCATCCTGCGTGGAGAGAGGCCCCTCTTTTATCCGGCTCAGATGCACAACGGTAGCTTTGAGTCGTATTTGGTGGCATTAGTCTTTGCGCTGCTGGGCCCCTCGCCTCTGACCCTTAAACTCGTCCCCTTAGCTTTCTCTATTGGATTCATCTTTGTGACGTACGGACTGGCCAAGGATATCTACAGTACCGAAGTCGGGCTCCTGAGTGCCGTCTTGGTAGCCCTTTGCCCGCTGCTCCTGACCAGCGTAAGCCTGAAAGCATGGGCCGGCTACATTGAGACCCCAGCTCTGGGCAGCGCTGTCCTTCTTCTCCTGTACCGTGCCTTGTACGTTGAGAAAGAAGCAAGACAAAGATGGATAGCAATCCTTGCCCTGGGAGCTATGAGCGGCCTGGGCCTTTGGATTAATCCCCAATATGTTTACTACCTGGGGCCCGTGACCCTTCTGCTCGTTGTCAAAGTGAAACGTGTCAGCCTGGTGGGTTTAGCAGCCTTTGCCATTGGTGCCCTCCTTGGCGGAGTGCCCTTACTCATTGGCTATCTCAATCCACCGGCAGGAACGGTCACCACCAGCTTCACAGAAGGGATAGTGCCAGCCAAAGATTTCTGGCCCTCCCTTGAAGCAGCTATCAGATACTTCTTGGCAGATGGCCTGCTGACCCTATGGGGCGTCCGTCCTGTCCGGGGCAAGCTAGCTTTCAGCCTGCTGTTCGCTGTCGTGCCCATTTATCTGGCCGGCATCGCCAGCGCCTTCTGGCAAAAGGGCAAGAAAAGCCTGGAAAGACCTGATCATCCCTCTACCATCTTGATAGCCTTTCTGCTTTTCAGTCCTTTCATTTTCACCCTTGGTGCTCTGACCAACGGCAATTACACTGTGATTATCCCTGACTCTGGGCTGTTGGTACGTTATATCACACCCCTCTACACCGCCATGCCTGTCCTGCTGGCTCGCTTTATTGCACATCTATTCCACTCAGAGAGGCGGCGATTAGCGGTGGCCCTTCTGTTGATAGTGCTACTCGTCAATCTCTGGAGCAATGTAGCCATTGACCATGTAGACGCTATGCGCTCCGTTTTCGAGAACGTGCCTCTGCCAGCTTCCAACAGAGCCCTGACAGATTTCCTCGGCAGTAAAGGTATCCGCTACGTCTACACCAACCATTGGATCGGCTTCCGGCTGATGTTTGAGTCACAAGAGCGGGTGGTCACCTTCGACTATCCTGACAGCCTATACGGGATGGACCGCATCCCCCAGTACGGCCATCAAGTCGAGTCTGCCGAGGTCCCACCTGCCTATATCATCTTCAACCCAGGCTGGAAGCAGACGCCGCCTTTGGAAAAGAAATTCCAACAAATGGGCGTCAGTTACGAAAAGAAAGCCTTTCCACCTCTCGAATACATCGTCTACTACCGTCTCTCGCGCAAGGTGCACCCCTCAGAGGTGATGGAGACCTTGATTTGGCCCTATTACTAGTTTGAAATTTTCACCCATCAATGGTATAATGTTTTTGACACCCGGAGAGGTCGCATAGTCCGGTCGAGTGCGCACGATTGGAAATCGTGTAGGCGATGAGCCTCGCGGGTTCAAATCCCGCCCTCTCCGCCACATGGGCTGGCGTAGCGAGGCCTGGGGAGCTTGAGGGGACTTCGAACTCAGTCGAGACGTAGCCCCTCAAAGCTGCTTTTCCTCTCCTGAGAGCAAGGCCGGTGCGCCAACACTCCACACGGGGGAAAGGAGGAGGAGACATTGAGACCCCCCAACTGCCCCCGACCTGCTGCGTAGGCCCACATTTGACAAATTGCTTCTAATCGAGTAACATGATTTTGGTCGTGCTAGACGGGGAGCTAGCGGTGCCCTGTACCCGCAATCCGCTATAGCGGGGTCGAATTCCCCCTTGAGGGTCTGTGCTTTCTGGGTCTACCGGGACTAAGTGGCATTGAAGATTGGGTCCTGCGCGGCAGGAGCCTGTGAACCCCGTCAGGTCCGGAAGGAAGCAGCGGTAAGCAGTCACTCCTGGGCGCCGCAGGTGTGCCTGATCGGAGCTGGCTGGCCTCGGCAAGCCAGGAGGCTAGATTCGACAGGGGGTGCACGACCGGTCTTATCCGTGGGGCGGGTGTTCTAACTCGCCCCTCTCCATTAGGGCTTGCATAGCCGAACCTTGAGGAGCACGAGGAGAGGGGGAGGTGAGCCACGATAGGGTCATCGTCGGCGGCGGCGGGGCCTCAGGCATGATGGCCGCTGGTCGAGCCGCGGAATGTGGAGCTCAGGTGTTGTTGCTGGAAAAGACAAAGCGCCTGGGCAACAAGCTGCGCATCACCGGCAAGGGGCGTTGCAACCTGACCAACGTCGCCGACCTGCCGGATTTTATCGCCCACTTTGGCCCCAACGGTTCTTTCTTGCGCAACGCCTTCGCCCGCTTTTTCAGCCAGGACCTCATTGATTTCTTCGCCGCTCAAGGTGTGCCTACCGTGGTGGAACGGGGGCAGAGGGTCTTTCCGGCCTCCAACGATGCCCATCAAATAGCCGATGCTCTGGCCGGTTACTTGCGCCAGAGCGGTGCCCGCGTTCGATTCAAGGCCAGGGTAGCCGAGCTGGAAGCTGAGGGAGGGCGGATAGCAGGAGTGCGGACGGAGGGGGCAGAGTTCCTGGCCGCCAGAGCGGTGATTGTAGCCACCGGTGGAGCCTCCTACCCGGGTACGGGTTCCACAGGCGACGGCTACCGCCTGGCCAAAGCCCTCGGGCATACCATCCTACCTGTCAGGCCAGCCTTGGTGCCCTTGGTAGTCAAAGAGGGCCACGCCGAAGCGCTGCAAGGGCTGAGCCTGAGGAACGTCGAAGTGACCCTGCTTTTGGATGGTCAGCCTGTCACCCGCCAGTTCGGTGAGATGCTCTTCACCCACTTTGGCGTCTCCGGTCCCATCATATTGACCCTCAGCGCTCAGGCCGTGGACAGGTTGGGTCAGGGTGAGCTGGAGTTGTCTATCAACCTGAAACCTGCCCTCTCCGACGAGCAATTGGACCGGCGGCTGCAACGCGATTTCGACCGCTTCGGCAAGCGGGCTTTTGGCAACATCCTGAAGGAGCTCTTACCTCGCAAGATGATCACCCTCTTTGTCCGATTGACAGGCATCCCTTCGGACAAGCCGGGCCATCAGATCACCGCCGCCGAGCGCAAGCGGCTCTTCAGCTTGTTGAGGGACTTCCGCCTGACCATTGTCGGCCACCGGCCCATCGCCGAGGCCATCGTCACCGCCGGTGGGGTGTCCACGCAAGAGATTGATGCCCGCACCATGGAATCGCGCCTGGTGCAGGGTCTGTACTTCTGCGGAGAGGTCATTGACATCAACGCCGACACAGGCGGCTATAATCTCCAGGCTGCTTTTTCCACCGGTTACGTGGCCGGTCAGTCGGCAGCTCACGCGGTGACAGGGCATTGTTGAGGGAAGCTGTGATGAGGATCCGAGAGGCGTCCATCGAAGACAGCGCCATCATTGCTCAATTGATGGCACAGTTGATCGAAGCGAGTGGCTACGAGGACTGGCAGGTCTCCCCTGAGCAGATCGAAGAAAGCCTGCGGAAGATGGCCGACAGTGATAACTATCAGGTACTTCTGGCCGAGGACGAAGGCCAGGTAGTGGGGCTTTTGAGCTTGAGTTTCCGCCACACTCTTTTCCATCCGGCACCTTCGGCCCTCATTGATGAGTTGGTGGTTGAGCGGGGCCACCGCAGGCGAGGTGTAGGCCAACAGCTTATGGCCGAGGCCATAGAGCGTTGCCGGGCGGCTGGCTGCTGCGAGATCGAGGTCAGCACCGAGCGGTCCAACGAGGCCGCTCAGAAGTTCTACCGTCAGCACGGCTTCAGCCATGAAGCAATACTCTTTGAATTAGAGTTCGAGGAAGATGGAAACTGAAAGTTCTTCGCCGGGCTTGCCCAACTTTATCAGGAATGTGGCACGCTGGCGACCTCAGCCAGCGCTGCTTGCCATCACCCTCATGCTGGCCCTGGGCAGCCTGATGACGGCTGGTTACCTTTCAACCCAGGCTGAGGTGACCCTCGTCCTCAACGGCCTGGTGTGGCACCTGCGTACCCATCAGACTTCGGTCGAGGCTTTCTTAAACGAAACGGGCATAGAGGTTTACCCTGAGGACATCGTCTCCCCGGACCTGACCGCTCCCATCCAACCCAGCGGCACCATCACGGTGCAGCAGGCCAGGCCGGTGACGATCGAAGCCGACGGTCGGGTTATCAGCCTGCGCACGCACGCTGCCAGCGTGGCCGAGATTCTGCACGAGGGGGGCATTGCCGCCAAGTCCCACGACCGAGTGATGGTCAACGGCCAGGAGACAAAGCTGAAAGCGGCATTGCCCAGTTCGGCAACGTCAAGCTCATCAGGAGGTCTTCGGGCCAGCAGTTTGAGGGGCCAAAGCCTCTCGGCTGAAATCGCCCCTCTGCACATTGTGCTCAGGCGGGCTGTGCCCATCCATGTGAACGATGACGGTCTGCCCACTACCATCTACACGGCCTGTCCCACTCTGGGCGAGGCCCTACGAGCTGAAAACATCACTCTCTACCTGGGCGATAGAGTTGAGCCCAGTCTGGGCAGCCCTGTATCCACCGGGATGCGCGTCTACATCCAGCGCTCGGTGCCGGTGGCCATTGCCGTTGACGGCCGTACCATCAAGACGCGCACCCAACGGGAGACGGTGGCCGATGTGCTGACTCAGGAAGAGGTGGCCCTGGTGGGAAACGACCGGCTTGAACCCAAGGGCGATGTCCCCCTTGCCGACGGCATGGCTATCCAGGTGGTGCGGGTGAAAGAGGCCATCGCCGTTGAACAGGACCCCATACCTTTCGAGACGGCCTGGCAGCCTGACGATAGTCTGCAGCTAGACCAGCAACGCTTGAACCAGGAAGGCGTAAACGGTTTGACCAAGCGTCGCGTCAGGGTCGTCTACGAGGACGGTCAGGAAGTCAGCCGGGGCATGGAGGATGAGTGGGTTGACCACGAGCCGACGACCAAGGTCATCGCCTATGGCACAAACATTGTGATGCGGGAGTTGGAGACATCCGAGGGGGTTCTCGAGTACTGGCGCAAAATAAGGATGCTGGCCACCTCTTATTCAGCAGCTACCTGCGGCAAGGAGCCTGACCACCCTCATTATGGCATCACTTTCCTTGGCTGGGAGATGAGGGAGGGTATTGTAGCCGTTGACCCCCGGGTGATCAACCTGCGCTCTCAGGTGTACGTGCCCGGTTACGGCCCAGGCGTGGCCGGTGACACCGGCGGCATGATCAAAGGCCGCCACATTGACCTGGGCTACGAGGAGGACAACCTGATCCCATGGTACAGGTGGGTGGATGTCTACGTGCTTGCGCCGGTGCCCCCTGAGAGTGAGATACGCTGGGTCTTGCCCAACTGGCCTAGAGAGCGGCGCTAGACCGGGATCAGGAATTTGTCCTGTACCGCCTGCACGGCAATAGTGGTGAGAGTATGGATGTGCGCCGGCTTCTACGGGAGTTTAACCTTCAGCCCCAAAAGGGGTTAGGCCAGAATTTTCTGATCTCCGAAGGGGCTTTGAGGCGCATCGTGGCCGCAGCCGACCTTGAGCCAGAGGACGTGGTACTGGAGGTGGGGCCGGGACTGGGGACATTGACCCGTCTCCTGGCCCAGCAGGCAGAACAGGTCATCGCCGTCGAGCTAGACCAGCGATTGGTGAAAATCCTCTCCCGGACCTTGGCCGATTTTCCTAATGTCGAAATCGTCCAGGGTGACATTTTGGAGATGAAACCGGGAGGGCCAGGGGGCTTGAGCGAACTCTCCCCAGGCTACAAAGTTGTAGCCAACCTTCCCTACTACATCACTTCGGCTGTCCTGCGTCATCTACTGACAGCCGAGGTCAAGTCCCAATTGATCGTGGTCACTGTCCAACGTGAGGTGGCCCGGCGCATGATAGCTGGCCCCGGTCAAATGAGCTTGCTTTCCGTCAGCGTGCAATTCTATGGGTGTCCCAGGATCGTGGTCCGTATCCCGGCCGGGGCTTTCTATCCCGTCCCCAAAGTCAATTCGGCCGTAGTACGCATTGATCTTTACGACAGCCCGCCGGTGGCCGTGGCCGATGTGGATCGCTTCTTTGAGGTGGTGCGGGCTGGCTTTGGGCATAAGCGCAAGCAGTTGCGCAACGCTCTTGCGCAGGGGCTATCATTGCCGGTCGGCACAGTGGTGGAGGCTCTGCGCCGCGCGGGCGTTGACGAGAAACGTCGTGCTCAGACCTTGAGCCTCGAGGAATGGGCCCGGGTGACGCACAGCTTCTCAGACAAAGGGAAAGCCAGGCCAACTTTGCGACCTCAGTCCCCCCAGAATCCCTGCCAGGCCCGCGCCAAAGATGAGGCTGATAAGGACAGCCAGGATAGACACGATGATACCGACCAGTATCCCGGCGGTGATAAACCCGCAGCCGAACATGAAACCATCGCCGAAAGTCAATCCCCTTTGCACTGTCTCCCTCCCTTCCCCGGAACCCTGGAGGCGATTCTATCCCCCAGTAAGACCATTATATCATAAGGCCCACCGAAAAACAAGAGCCTAGTCCTCATGCAGGGCCATTCAGTTTTCCTTGCTGGCCTTGCGAAGGTTTTTTGAACCTTCGCAAGGCTGACCGCTCCCTTGTCTTAGCCCCACTCTTGTGATATACTGATGAGTAGCTGGTTGCTGGCTGCCAGCGTTACAAGAGTCTGGAGCACACAATGGCAGTTGGTTACGCTTCGGGAAAAGTGATCCTCTTGGGCGAGCACGCCGTGGTTTACGGGCGGCCAGCCATCGCCGTGCCCGTCACCCAGGTGCAGGCCCAGGCCCAGGTCGAGGATGCTGAAAGAGGGCAAGGCATCACCATCGTGGCCAGGGACCTGAAGCAGACTTACAAATTGAGCGAAGCCCCCCCCGATGACGCCCTGCGAGCCATCGTCGTCAGCACTCTGGAACGCATCAGGATAGGGCTGGAGCAAGACCTGACCCTCACCGTCAGTTCCACCATTCCTGTCGCGCGAGGACTGGGCAGCGGGGCAGCGGTCTCTACGGCCATCGTCAGGGCCCTGCTGGAACACTTTGACAAGTGGCTGGACTCGCGGGCCATCTCCGACCTGGTCTTCGAGACGGAGAAGATCCACCACGGCACCCCCAGCGGCATTGACAACACCGTCATCGCTTTCGAGAAGCCAGTCTATTTCGTCAAAGGGGAGAGGATGGAGATCTTCTGGGTTCAGCGCCCCTTCCTGCTGGTCATCGCCGACACAGGTGTGCAGAGCCCCACCAAAGTGGCAGTGGGCGATGTGCGCCGGGTATGGGAAAGGGAACCGGTGAGATACGAGGAGCTTTTTGATGACATTGGCACCATCGCCGAGATGGGCCGGCGGGCCATCGAGCAGGGGGACATCGAGGCCATGGGCCGCTTGATGAACGAGAACCAGCGCCTGCTGCGGCTGCTCAAGGTCTCCTCGCCGGAGTTGGAGAGGCTGATAGGAGCAGCGCGGCAGGGTGGGGCTCTGGGGACAAAGCTCTCCGGGGCTGGCCGGGGGGGTAACATGATCGCTCTGGTCACCCAGGAGACGTGCAGCCGGGTGAGCATGATGCTGCGGCTGGCGGGAGCGAAGGATGTGATTGTGACGGAGGTGAGCTAATATATGAGTTTGCGATCGTTCATTGCTAAAGCCCAAGAGGCGGGGTACCTGGTGACCATCGCCAGGGAGGTTGATCCATACCTGGAGATGGCCCGCGTCATCAACGCCCTCGATGGTCAGCCTGTGCTTTTCACCAAGGTCAAGGGCTCACCCTATCAGGTCGTCTCCGGCATCTGCTCCGCCAGGGAGTACTTTGCCCTCGACCTGGACATTGACCAGAGCCAGCTTCTTTTCGCCCTGGCCCAGGCTTTGGAGAATCCCGTCGCCCCGCAGATGGTCGCCTCGGCCCCCTGCCAGGAGGTGGTTGAGGAGGAGGTGGACCTGAACACCCTGCCCATCTTGACCCACCTGCCTGAAGACGGCGGTCCCTACGTCACAGCCGGGGTAGCCATCGTCAAGGACCCCGACCACGGGCGCAACATGTGCTTCCACCGTCTGATGCGGATCGGTCCCCGTCAGTTCGCAGCCCGCGTGGTCGAGGGGCGGGGGACCGATACGGCCCTCAAGAAAACGGCAGGCGAGTTAGAGGTCGCTGTCTGTCTAGGCAACTCTATCCCGGTGCTGCTGACGGCGGCCATGTCGCCTCCAAAAGGGGTGGACGAACTGAGCATCGCCAACGCCCTGCGGCCCACGCCGTTGGTCAAATGCCGCACCGTTGATCTGGAGGTACCAGCCGAGTCAGAGCTCGTCTTAGAAGGGCGCATCACCCGGCGCACGGTGGCCGAGGGACCCTTCATTGACCTGACCGAGACCTGGGACATTGTGCGCCAGCAGCCGGTCATCGAAATTGATTGCCTCACCCATCGCCACCAGCCTCTCTACCACGCCCTTTTGCCCGGTCGCCTGGAGCACAAGCTGCTCATGGGCATGCCTCGCGAGCCAACCATCTACGCTGCGGTCAACCAGGTCTGCCAGTGCAAAAATGTCCTCATTACACCCGGAGGCATGTCCTGGCTCCACGCCGTGGTGCAGATCGTCAAGCAGGCTCCCGATGACGGGCGGAAGGCCATTGATGCCGCCTTCCGCGGGCACACTTCTCTCAAGCACGTCGTGGTGGTGGACGAGGACGTTGACCTCTTCAATCCAACCGAGGTGGAATGGGCCATCGCCACCCGTTTCCAGGCCGACCGTGACCTGATCGTGCTAGAGGACCAGCCTTCCAGTTCCCTCGACCCTTCGGCCATCCACATCCCTGGCCAGCAGACCCGCACCAGCAAGATGGGGATGGACGCCACCATCCCCTGGTACAAGCCCACGGGTGAGTTGCGCACGAGAGAGGAACGGGAAGGGTTCAAAAAGGTGGAGTATGGAGAAGTAGACATAGCCGTCTATCATGTTTCTGCCTGAAGAGAGAGTGAGAAATTGGGCAAATCAGTGATGATCTGCACAGTAACCAGGCGTTTGACATTCTCCTCGAAAAGATGATAATAATACCAAGGAGGTGAGGATGGGCATCGAGACAGTCAATCACGGCAAGATCACCTGGACCAACATCGAGGGACCTACAGTGGAGGAAATTGAAGTACTGAAGCGTAACTTTAATTTCCACCCGTTGAATCTGGAAGACTGCCTAAGGATCGAGCGTCCCAAGATTGATGAGTACGATGATCACCTTTTTATCGTCATGCATTTTCCGGTTTTCGACCAGGGCCAGCGTATAAGCCGGCCCAGCGAAGTGGATTTTTTCATCGGGGCCAACTATCTGGTGACTGTGCATGAAGGGATCCTCAAACCCATCTACCAACTCTTCGATGACTGTCAGCGTTATGAGCAAACGCGAGCCAAGCACATGGGACGGGGTGCCAGCCGTCTGCTGTATAGTGTAGTTGACGCTCTGGTGGACTATTGCTTCCCCATCCTGGACAAGGTGGACAACAACCTTCAGGCCATTGAGGATGAAATGTTCACCGAGGATATGCGACACATCGTGCAGGAGATATCCATCGTGCGTCGCGACATCATCGCCCTTAGACGGATCATCAAACCCCAGATTGCTATCGTGACCAATCTGGAACGGAAGGACAGGCCCTTTATCCGAGAGGATTTGGATGTCTATTTCGGCGACATCGCGGATCACCTCAACAAAGCCTGGGATATTCTGGAGGACTATCGGGAGGTGATTGAGGGGTTGAGCGAGACCAGTGATTCGGTATCCTCCTATCGCATTAATGAGGTAATGCGCATTTTGACCGTCATCTCGGTCATTATGCTACCTCTGAGTCTCGTCTCCGGCATCTATGGCATGAATGTGCTCTTGCCGGGGGAGCGATTGCCCTTTGCTTTCTTCGTTATCCTGGGGCTGATGGTGGCTATCGCCGGAGGGATGCTTCTCTATTTCAAGCGCCGGAAGTGGTTGTGAGAGTCTGCACAGTGAGACCCAAATACCGCTGTTGCTTATCCTGAGCGTATAAGGGCGGTACAGGCGGTTTTGGGCTAGGGAAGGCATAGGGAGCAGCCTTATTGGACAAGTTGGACAAAACGGGCTATAATTGGCTATGACAGGCAAGGAGATGAAAGGGAAAGGCTGACGTATGGCAGAGGCATCCCCTGTACCACAACAGTGGTAAATGGGTCCCTGGCCATACTTTGTTTTGTATGAACTGCGTGGCTTCTTGCGCATGAATTCAACCTGTCCGATAGTCCTTTGCCCGTTGGACAGGCGAGTCGGAGGCTAAATGCTTTGTAATAGTTGTGGGGCTGAAATAGGAGAAGACTTTATATTCTGCCCCCATTGTGGACATAAAATTGGCGAGGACGATGATCACGCTCTGGAGAGAGGCCGGGCAGCTATTCTCCCAACCAGGGAGCAACTGTTTCCGCATTGGGTCTGGTTGCTAGGGTTTGGCCTGTTCATCGGCTGCATTTTGATGAGCGTCCTCGGCGTTGGCATGGCTGGACTCTACGGAGGCCTTAGGGAACGGGCGGTCCTGGCTCGTCAGGAGGCAGAGGAGCACTACAATAGTGGCCTTGCCCATCTCGAAGAAGGCGATTACAACCTGGCCGAGGCCGAGTTCAAAGAGGCCCTTCGCCTGGCACCGGACTATTGGGAAGCTGCCGATAAACTACGGGAAGTCCGGGCCCAGGTCGCAGCCATGGCTACACCCACGTCAGAGACTAGGAATGAAGCCGCTGATCTTACATATCAGCAGGCTCAGGACCTTTACAGCCAACAGAACTGGATAGAGACGGCCTTGAAGTTGGAACAACTGCGAGACCTTGATCCTTACTATGAACGAGAAGATGTGACAGAGATGCTCTTCTCCAGTTACTATAACATGGCCTCGGACCTGGTAGATAAGGACCGTCTGGAGGAGGCCCTGCGCAGCTTCGATGAGGCTCTGGAGGTGAAACCGGGTGATCCCGAGGTCCTGGTAGAGAGGGAACTGACCTCCCTGTATTTAACCGGCCTGGACTATTGGGAAGCTGATTGGGTCAGGGCCGTTGAGAGCTTTCTGGCCATCTATCAGATAGATCCAGAGTATAAGGACGTCAAGCAACGCCTATACGACGCCTATCTGAATCACGGTGACCTCTACGCCAGCGAAGAGGCCTGGTGTCTGGCAGAGGAGAGATACGAACAGGCAGCGGCCCTGGATTCCAACGAGGACGTCATCGCCAAGCGAGATGATGCGGCCTATCGTTGCCAGATCGCTGTTGTACCCACACCAGTTATCACCGCTACCGTGACACCGACTGCCACCATCACCGTCGCTGCGGCCGTTACTGCGACAGTTACCCCCACCGTCTCGATTCCCGATATTGGCAAGATTGCCTTTGCTGCTTACAACGCCGAGGAGGAGGAGTACGCCATATACGTAGTCCAGGCCGATGGTCGTGGCCTGACTCGTGTGATAGGAGAAGCCAGTCAGCCTGCTTTCAGCCCCGATGGACAAGAGATAGTCTTTCACTCCTGGCGAAGGGACCGACTGGGGCTTCAGGTTGTAAGCGCTGAGGGCGGTGAGATGGCCGACGTCATCATCGGCACCAGTACCGAAGACGGTGCCCCCATCTGGTCACGAGATGGAACGAAAATAGCCTTTGCCTCCAACAAAGAAATTGACCGCAAGTGGCGTGTCTACGTCAGTTGGCTCGTTGGAACAGGCGAGCCCGTCGAATTGCGTCCGGGAGAATCGCCCGATTGGTCGCCAGAGGGCGACCAAATCGTCCATCGGGGGTGCGATGAACGGGGCGATAACTGCGGACTTTACATTATGGCTGAAAACGGTACCAACCCCACCAGGCTGACCACCGACGCTAGCGATAACGCCCCGGCCTGGTCGCCCGATGGCAGTCAAGTGGCCTTCATGTCCTCCCGGGACGGCAACTGGGAAATCTACGTCGTGAACCTGGCCAACCCTGAGCCCCGCCGGCTGACGACGAACCCGGCCAACGATGGGCTACCAGCTTGGTCGCCTGATGGCCAACGTATCGCCTTCCTTTCCGACCGCGGTGGTATCTGGGCCATCCATCTCATGAACGCTGACGGCAGCGACCAACACCAACTCGTCCCTACTGGCGGCACCTACAAAGACTGGCTCGGCGAGCAGATTTCCTGGGTGAGGTAGGATCGGTCTCTCGACCAAGAGCGACGGCCTAACCGACCAGCCACACTGCAAAAGGGTGGGCGGGACGCAGGGCAAGATACGATCTTGCCCCCCCAATCCACAGTTCCGCGCTATGCCTCAACTGACCTCTGATAGAAAGGAGAGGTGTACTGTCAGTCAAGTCGCTCTGACTACAGTATGCAAGGTGACCCATGACTTTGATTGAAGAGATAGTGGCCCGTGAGATACTGGATTCGCGAGGCAACCCTACTGTGGAGGTGGAGGTGACTCTGATCAGCGGGGCGATAGGGAGAGCAGCCGTGCCCTCCGGTGCTTCAACTGGTGTCCATGAAGCCGTTGAGTTGCGTGATGGGGACGAGGGCCGCTATGGGGGCAAGGGCGTGTTAAAGGCGGTAGACAACGTCAACACTGTCATCGCCGACGAGCTCATCGGCTGGGACGCCCTGGATCAAGTCGGTATTGACGAGTTCCTGATTGGCCTGGACGGCACACCGAACAAGGGGCGTTTGGGAGCCAACGCTATCTTGGGTGTCTCCCTGGCGGTGGCCAAGGCGGCTGCCGACGTCCTGGGCCTGCCCCTCTACCGCTACATCGGCGGCGTCTCGGCTCGCACTCTGCCCGTGCCCATGATGAACATTCTCAACGGCGGCAAGCACGCTGTGGGTTCTACCGACCTTCAAGAGTTCATGGTCATGCCCGTGGGCGCCGAAAGTTTTGCTGAGGCCCTGCGTTGGGGAGCTGAGATCTATCACAGCCTTAAGAGGGTGCTCAAGGACAGGGGCTACAACACCAACGTGGGCGACGAAGGCGGCTTCGCGCCCAGCCTGAGCTCCAACGAAGAGGCGGTAGAGGTCATCGTCGAGGCCATCGAGAAAGCCGGCTATCGGCCTGGTGAGGACATCTGCATCGCTTTGGATCCGGCAGCCAGTGAGATTTACGAGGATGGCCAATACCACCTCAAGAAAGAGGGCCGCGTGCTCTCCGGCCAGGAGATGGTAGCCTTCTACGAGGACTGGGTCAGCAAGTACCCTATCATCTCCATTGAGGACGGCCTGGCTGAGGACGATTGGGAGTCCTGGAAACTGTTGACAGCGCGCCTCGGCGACCGGGTGCAAATTGTGGGTGACGACCTGCTGGTGACCAACGTGGAACGGGTGGAGCGCGCTATCCAGGAGAAAGCAGCCAATTCCCTTCTGTGTAAGGTGAACCAGATAGGCACGCTGACCGAGGCCATTGCTGCCGTGACCGTGACTCAGCGAGCCGGGTGGACGGCGGTCGTCTCCCACCGCAGCGGCGAGACCGAGGACGTCACCATAGCCGATCTGGTGGTCGCCCTCAACGCCGGGCAAATCAAGACCGGCGCACCGTGCCGTAGCGACAGGGTGGCCAAGTACAACCAGTTGTTGAGGATTGAAGAGGAGTTGGGAGAGATGGCAGTTTATCCGGGACTGGCAGCGTTCTACAACATAAGCCGCTAGAGACAAAGTAGAGCGGAGGGAAAAGGATAATAGACATCTTTAAGCCCATTGAGTTCAGTCTCCATGCCCGAGAGCAAAGGCTTGATCGAGGAACTACCGAAAGCGAGGTCCAAACTGCTATCCGCACAGGGAATTCCGAGCCAGCGCGGAAAGGACGATTCATGTTCGGAAGAACTTTGCCTTTAACGATCAGTGGCGCGAGAAGCATTAGGCCGTCAAACAAGTGGCTCCCACTGTTGCAGAGGAAGCCGACCGATTGGTTGTTGTGACTGTGTTCGTTTATTGCTTTTGAAGGCGGTGATGGAAAGCATGAGGATTATCTACGATCCAGCCGTGGATGCCTTGACCATTCGCTTGGTTGAGGAAAGGCTTGAGTGTGAAGCGATTCGGCTTAACGATCAGGTGGCAGTAGACATCGGTCCGGGTGAGCGCATTGTGGCGATTGAGGTGCTGGATGCTAGCGAACTAATCCCAGAGCTCAAGGAAAGAGGGGTCTCCTTGGAAAACCTGCCGGTCTCCTCTTTAGCGGTGGGGGGAGCATAGGGTCCTGTAAGAGAGACGGCGGTGTACCCGGGGCTGGCGGCGTTCTACAATATAAGCCGCTAGAAGTAAAGTAAAGCGGAGGGAAAATGATGGCTGTACAAGCGTTGCCTCGGCTACGGGAGGTGCTGGGCGAGGAAGGGGTTGACGAACTGGTGCGCTGGCTTGATGATCGGATTGCGGAGCAGGCTGTGCCCCGTGATGAATATCGTGAGGTGCTGTCACGGTTGGACATCCTGGAGCACGACGTATCCGACATCAAAGTGGACCTGCGGGACCTGCGCCGGGAGATGAACGCGCGCTTCGACCGGGTGAATGAGCGCTTTGACCAGATGAACGCACGCTTTGATCAGATGTATGATCGGATGCTGGTGCAGACGCGCTGGCTCATCGGCTCACTGGCCCTCATCGGGGCGGTGGTCAGCGCGCTGCTGGCCATCGGGCAGTTCGTCAAATGAACCCCTGGGGGGACCCGGCCCTCAGCCTGGTCAGAGAGCAGTTTTCCAGTTCATTGAGCGGGATCCACAGATATGACGGTCGTATTCTTGCAAAATCGTAGTTTGTTGGAGAGGATACGCCGGGTGGAGACGCTTCTATTTGCCCCGGTGTATCGCGACGTCACGGCACGCTATCGCCGTTCCCTGTTAGGGCCGCTGTGGGCTATCTTGCAGCCCCTTATCCTCATGGTGGTTTTCAGTCTGTTGCGTGGTGTGCTGGATATCCCCAGCGAAGGAATGCCTTATGTTCTCTTCAGCTACGCCGGCCTTGTGCCCTGGTCTTTTTTCTCCACAGCCGTCACCCGCTGCGGCTCCAGTATCCTCTCCAATGCCAGCATTGTCAAGAAGATAGCCTTGCCGCGAGAGGTGTTCCCACTGGCTGCCGTAATCACTGCTTTGTTCGACTTCCTGATGTCCGGCCTGGTGATGGCCGGGATGATGATCTTCTATCGGGTGCCAGTGGGATGGAGCCTACTGTGGCTGCCAGTGCTATGTCTAAACGCTGGTCTCCTGGCTTTTGCAGTGGGCATGGTCATCGCCTCTGTGGGGACTTTCAAGCGGGACTTTATCATCGCTACTCCGTTCCTGATGCAAATCTGGCTTCTTGCTACGCCAGTGGTCTATCCTTTGAGCTCTGTGCCGGAACATTGGCAATCGCTCTACTTGTTGAACCCCATGGTGGGTATCATCGAAGGGTTCCGGGCCGTTCTGCTGAAGGCCGAAACACCACCTCTTGGGTCCCTTGGCTGGTCGGTGTTGGTGACCCTGCTCGCGTTGGCTCTGGCCTGGCCTTTCTTTCGCTGGATGTCGCGCTATTTTGCAGATGGGATTTAATGAGGTGACTATAATACACTGTCCAAACTGTGGCAACGAGATTCCTGAAGACAAAAGAATATGCAGCTATTGTGGGCACAGATTAGCTCCCGCCGAGCCGCCCGCAGCCCCTATGTCCACCTTGGTCCCCGGCCGGACAACCTCCTCCTGGAAGTGGGTGGCGGGGATCGGGGGCACCGTTGTAGTAGTTGTGGGGCTAGTCATCGCGCTGGCGAGCGGAGGCAAGCCAGCAGTACCACCGACGTCCACGCCAGGCGTTTTCGTCTCGCCTCTAGTCACACCCATGCCGACATCCACGCTGGGAGCTTTTGTCTCGCCTCTCGGCACACCCACGTCGGGAGCTTTTGTGTCGCCTCTCAGCACACCCACGCCAAGGCCCGTGGTTCTTTACAGCGACGACTTCAGCGACCCTGAAAGTGGTTGGTACGAAGGTTCCCTCGAGGACAAAGAGTACCACTACGAGAAGGGCGAATACGTCATCCTGGTGAAGAAAAACGACTTGGCCGCCTGGGCCTCGTGGCCCAAAGAGAGGTTCGCAGACTTTACCCTGGAGGCTGACGTCAGGCTGGTGGAGGGGCCAAAGGTCGCCGAGATGGGGTTGGTCTTCCGACTTCGAGAAGAAGGTAACTTCTATTTCTTCCGCATCAACGGTGACGGCCAATACATGGTGGGCAAGGATGTGAACGGTCAGTGGCAGGCAGTTGCAGGCATGGGGATAAGATTAGTGCCTTCGCCCCACATCAAGACGGAGGGCGCTACCAACCGCCTGAAGGTCGTCTGCCAGGGGCCGCAGATCGCTCTGTACGTCAACGGCCACCATTTGACCACCCTGAGTGACGATTCTTTCGCCGAGGGAAAGATCGGGCTCATCGCTGCGGCCATCGAATACTCAGAACCGGTCAAGGTGGCTTTCGACAACCTGGTGGTGTCTGCGGCGGAGG
The DNA here is from genome assembly GCA_041862415.1 of Anaerolineae bacterium. Taxonomy (GTDB): domain Bacteria; phylum Chloroflexota; class Anaerolineae; order E26-bin7; family E26-bin7; genus E26-bin7. The sequence continues at coordinate 23,541 of JBGVTF010000317.1, forward strand.
ACATACCTTAGGTTTCAACGCACCGATTTTGTTTGGCAACCCCGTCTCTTGTGTAAGGTTCAGTTTCATCTATCAGATAATGTTGTGGCTCGCTAATAGCCCAGACGGGCGATTCTACCCAAAAGTACTATTGCTTTTATCGGCTCAATGTGATATTATGAAAGCAGTAAGCTGGCATTATTGCGCCTACTAACTATCAACACATTACGGAGGTATTACAATGAAAAGGTTGCTAATTAGTCTAGTCTTAATCAGCCTGTTGGCGACTACCACGGTGATGGTAGCAATCGCTCAGGAACCAACTGAAGAGCCGACGGTTGAGGTCACTTCGACGGAGGAGCCCACTGCAGAACCAACGGACACGGACGGTGATGGTGTGCCTGACGATACAGATCAGTGCCCGGACACGCCTGAAGGGACAGAGGTTGGTGAAGACGGCTGTGCGGTGGAGCCCACGGAAGAGCCTGCCCTGGAGCCCACCGAGGAACCCACGGCTGAGCCGACGGAAGAACCTACGGAGGAACCCACGGTAGAGCCCACAGAGGAACCTACACTGGAGCCTACGGAGGAACCGACGGTTGAGCCTACCGAGGAACCTACACTGGAGCCTACAGAAGAGCCCACGGTAGAGCC
>JBGVTF010000318.1:0-4881 GCA_041862415.1 Anaerolineae bacterium
CTCGTCGGTCTCTTTTCCTTCTAGCGCGATCAAGATTTTCCGGTACATGGTCGTTAACCTCCTGTGTGTTTTCTACGACCATCATACCACACAGAGGCCGCGCGTTGAAGGAAAAAAGTGGGCGAAAGGTGGCAGAAATTTGGGAGAAGATCAGGAGGAAATCTGGAACATATAGCCTACCCCCCATTTGGTGACCAGGCACTCCGCCTCGTTACCCAGTGCCTTGCGCAGGCTCTTGATCACGGCCCGCACTCGTTCCGGGTCTTCCACGTACTCGTCCCCCCATAGGGCCTTCTCCAACTCCTCCGGGGTGACAACCTGTCCAGCACGGCGGATCAAGTGGGCCAGGGCCTTGAACTCGGTCTTGGTCACTTTGAGCGGCGTATGATGGCAGAGGGCCGTCTGCCGGGGCAGGTCGAGGAGGAAGGGACCGAGTTGCAGCAAATGCGGGACGGATTGTCGCCGCACAAAGTTCTCGAAGACAGGGGAGAGGTAAATATAGCCTTGATCCGTTCGGCGAATCAGACACGCCTGTTCCAACCGGCGGATCGCCTCCCGCCGGGCCTCATCTTCCTGGGTCAGCGGCAGGGCAGCCAGCGTGTAACGATCGCCGTCGGTCAGGTGACGCCAATAATACTCAAGGTGAGACTCTGCCTCGGCCAGGAAGCGGCGGCGTAAATGATCGCAGTCGCCCTCTTCCCACTTTTCGCCTCGTACCTGCCATAACTCAAAGGCGTGGAACCCGGCGATCTGCAACAGCAACGGGTGAGGGCCAGCGAGTTCCACGATGAAATGGATCAACTCGGAGGGAAGAGGCACACCGGCTTTGGCTGCCAACTGCTCGATCAGCCCCTGGGCATCGTCGTCCAAGAACAAGCCCAGGTGAAGATGAGCGAAGGTATTGAAGAAGGGGGAGCTGAGCGTCTCGGCATGGGCGTAAGTCAGGGCCTGGATCAGGGTCTTGGAGGCGGTGACATAGGCCGCGTCGAACTGTCCGGCCAGGCCTCGCAGGCTGGAGAAAAAGCCCGGCCCCAGGTGAGGGTTGGCGCCCAGGCACTCGAATTCGTCGAAGCAGAAAATCAGCTTGAGGCCCCGTTGGGTGAGCTGACGCACGGCCTGGCGAAAGGCACGATAGCCAAGAGGACCCTCGGGCAGAACAACGCTCGGGACCTCATGGCCGCCAGCCCCTAGAGCGGCTACCAGTTCCTCCATCATAGCCCTCCGGATCTGATCGGCGTCGAGTTCGGTTAGCTCCTCTCCATCCAAGTAGGCGAAGACGTACTCGTCGAGGGAGAGGCCGTGGTCGGCGTGGATGGCCGGATCGGCCAGGTGGAAGAGCAGCGACGTCTTGCCGACGCGCCGTGGGCCCACCAGGGCCGCGTTCTGCAGGTTGCGCAGCAGGCCTAACACCTGGCTGACCTCGCGTTGGCGGTTGAAGAAGTATTCACGCTGGCGGATGGGACCGCGGTGGAAGAAGGGGTTCTGCACTGATTTCATTCGGTCTCCCCCTGTCTGGTGTCCTACATCCATAGCCAGATCGGGACGATGTCCAACACCACCATAAGCTGAACAAACGAAAAAACCGCCTTTGACCAGGCGGCCACCACATGCTGCAATGCTGTTACCTGACCGGGTACGCAATCCCACCTGGCAGGACTCCCCCTCGTCTCCCTAACGAGGGGCTTGTGACTAGCGACGATTCAATTATACCATATATCACCCCTTTTGCAAGGTCATTGCTACTTCGTTTGCAAAAACGGGCATTGGATGGTATAGTTAAAGCGGCTCCCAGACCTGACAGGTTTTGGCAAGTATGTGTGAAACAGTGAGGTACATTAGGGGCAAATCAGCGGTAAATGACCATGGACTACTAAACCTGTCAGGTCTTGTCCCTAGCCATCAGCGAGGAGGCGACGTGCGCCTGTCCCAATCTGCCTGGAAGAGACATCTGCTGGTCATTGGGCTGTATTCCCTTTTGGCCCTCGTCCTCACCTATCCCCTGGCCCTGCGTTTCACTACCCACGTGCCCGGCGACGGAGGCGACGACCCGGCCCTGGCCTGGAACCTGTGGTGGGTGAAATATGCCCTGCTCGACCTGGGAGCCAACCCCTTCCATTGCGGTTACATGTTTCATCCCATCGGCATCAACCTCGCTTTCTACACCCTCACCGTGCTCAATGCGTTGCTCTCCATACCCTTGCAAGTAACCTTGGGCCTGGTACCGGCTAGCAACATCGTCCTCCTCTCCTCCTTTGTGCTGGGCGGCTATGGCACTTTTCTACTGAGCAGACATCTCCTTGCTGAAAAACATCCCCCATCCCCTATCTCTTATGCCCCATTTGTGGCCGGACTCGTCTACGCTTTCTCCTCCAGCAAGCTGTTCTACGCCTCTCTGGGACAGTTCAACATCGCCAGTTCGCAGTGGATTCCATTTTGTGTGCTCTTTCTGTTCAAGATGCGGAAGAGGCCGGAGCGACTGCACTACGCACCCTTCGACAGGCTCAGGACACCGCTGTTGGCCGCCTTGTTTCTCCTCTTCCAGGCCTGGGCCGAGATGACCTACGCCTCGTTCCTGCTCGTGTTCGCCGTCATTTTGGCTGCCTACGAACTCATCAGGAGCATCAGGCAAACCCCAATGGCCTGGATTTGGCAATCCAGGCCGAGCGACAATGAAAAGACAGGGGCCCTGCTCCTTCTGCGCAATCTGGCCCTGGTGGGGCTCCTCTTCGCCGTCGGGTTTGCGCCTATCCTCTCCGCGATGATCCCCGACCTGCTGGCCGAAGGCGATTTCTTTGTCCAGGGTTCGGGTTTCGCCGAGGACTACTCGGCTGATCTGGTGGGTTTCCTGGTGCCTACCCAACTGCACCCCTGGCTGGGTTCCCTGGTCGAAGGCTTTGCCTTCCCCCACGACAAGGGCCAACACCTCTTCCTCGGCTACACGGTCCTGGCTCTGGCCCTGTGGGCCATCGTTGGGCTGCGCCGGGATGCAGCGGTGCGCTTCTGGGCCGTCTCCGCTGGCATCTTCTTCCTTCTTTGCCTGGGACCGTCCCTGCGCGTCAATAAAGCCGACACCGGCCTGCCACTGCCCTTCCTGCTGGTGCAGCAATTACCTTTCTTCAAGGGCAACCGCTACCCCAGTCGCTACAGCGTGCTGCTGGTGCTCGCGCTGGCAGTGCTAGTCGGCTATGCGATGTCCCGGATCTCTGAAAGATCGAAATCGAGATTCGCCTTTCGCCATCAGCCATCAGCTATCAGCTATCTGCCATCAGCCATCTGCTATCTGCTATTCGCCATCCTGTTTACCTTTGAACACCTCTCCCTCCCCCTCCCCCTCTCCGACATGCGAGTGCCCGAGGTCTACCGCACCATTGCTGCCGAACCGGGTGACCTGGCCGTGCTGGAGGTGCCCCTGGCCTGGCGCAACGGTTTCCGCATCACCGGCGCGCATCATGCCGCCTTTATGTACGCCCAGTTCTACCAGACGGTCCACCACAAGCGCATCCTGGGCGGCAATACCTCGCGCAACCCAGAGTTCAAGTTTCAATACTTCACTGAAGCGCCAGTCATCAACAGCCTCATCGCTCTGGAGACGGGCCACGAGATTGACGAGGCCACTCTCAAAAAGGATAAGGCTCTGGCCCCAGAGGTGCTGCGCTTCCTCGGAGTGCGCTATATCGTAGTACACATTCTTCATGTAGTAGATGATCGTGATCCTCCGGTGACTACCGACAGGGTGATCCCCTACGTCGAGGCCACCATGCCGGTGGAAAAGTTTCACGACCAAGGGGACATTGTCGCCTACCGGGTGACGCTCCCCTCACCGGCCGATGAGGTGACCATTGACTTAGACAGTGAGCTGGTTCGGCTGAGCCTGGCCGAGGGCTGGGGGCGGCCCGTGGATTTGGGCCAGGGCTTGAGTGGATATCGGTGGGTGCAGAGGCGGGAGGCCCGCCTGTTGGTGCGCCTGAACGGGGAGGCCCAGGTGATGTCGCTGCGGGCCTTCTGTCCCGCCCAGGGCCAGGCCTTGACGGTGGTCTTCAATGGAAGGCGGCTCGATCCCATTGCGTTGGATCAGGGGTGGGGGGAATACAAGCTAAAAGTGCCGGCCGGATATGTGAAGGCCGGGTTGAACGAGTTGCGCTTCCGCTTCGCCCGTCTCTTCCCCATTGAGGACTATCGCCTGGCCTCCTACTTTATCGGGGGGACGGCTACCATCTCGCCGGTGGGCATTACGGTGGAGAGCGCCGGTCAGGAAGTGGGCGACCTGGGCCACATCTACGTGGATGGGCGTAACGTCTCGCCGGAGGGACGGGGCTACAACCTGGTCGTCATTGACCCTCAAACGGGAGCCATAGAAGCCACGGCCAGCTTTGACACCCATCTCGATGAAAAAGCCAGCCAAGCCATGGCTGACTTTGTAGCCTCTATTGCCGAGGGCCGCATCGTGGCTGTCGCTGTGAGGGACGAAGCCTCGCGTTTGCTGGGCGAGGAGGCAGTGCAGGCCCTGCGCACCATCGGCGCTGAGGGCGACCTCCGAGAGAAGTTCCGCTGGGGACAGGCCATCATCGGGGTCAAGGGAGCTCAGCCGGGCCAGGCCGTGGAGAGCCTCGATGCGCTGCGCCCGGCCGTCGTGTATTTGGGTGAAGGCACCACCGAACCCCATCTGTCAGCGGCTTTCAGCCTGGTGCGCTTCATGACAGTGGAAGAATAGAATGACTTCACCCAGATAGAATAGCAACAGTCAAGAGTTCAATCCCCATCGTCGGGCGTAGTCCGCTGCCTGGAAGCGGTTCTGGAGATGTAACTTGCTCAAGATACTCGTGACGTGCGCCTTGACCGTGTGCTCGCTGATAGACAGAGAGAGCGCAATTTCTTTGTTGC
>JBGVTF010000319.1:0-28346 GCA_041862415.1 Anaerolineae bacterium
ATCAAATTGAGCAACTGGACGTCCCGACGCAGGTTGGCCACCTCTCCCAGGCCCTCGGCCTTCGTTGGGGCTGCCAACGCCGACCCTGGCCCCGCCTGACATCCGCTGGCCCCCAGCAGAGACATCCCTATCAACACAATCAGGGTCAACACTTTCCTCAACATGGTTTGTACCTCCTTCTGCGATTTGGATCTTGGACCCCTTTCGGGGTCACTTTCTGAATCCATTATCGCTGAAAAGTGTCAACCCCTCGCTATCAATCTGTAAAAAGAGTGTAAAATCGCCTACATCAGGCTATTCCCGCCAGATGACCGACCGCCCCGGCGGGACCTGTAAGGTGCGTTCCATCATAGCGTAGAGCAACGGGTGCTCGTGCAGAGGCACACCCGCGTCGTCCTCCAGGGCCGCCGCAGCAGCCATAGCCCACTGCCAGACCTCCTCATCCTCGTAAAGCTGGGCCAGCACCCAGGCCTGACAGCGCAACCGCCCCCGCCACAGACGGCGGTGCTCGTCGTCCATGATGGCCTCCAGGCCCTGCTGGATGGCTTCGTCCCATTTCCGGTCGCTGTCCTTGCCCCTCGCCTGCTCCAGGGAACGATAGACTTTCCTGTGCCCCTTCCACTCTCCAGGATTGAAAAACCAGGACTCGAACTCGTCCAACTCCAACAACTCGTCACAATCGTCCAAAAGCTCCGGCTGAGCGGCAAGATCAACCTCTCCCGGTTCGATCTCCTCAACGTCGCGCCTGTCTTCTCCCTCCAGGAAGCCAGCCCAGGCGACATACTGAGGGGGAAGGCGACGACCAGCCTTTAGCGTCACCTGATGGGCTTTCTCCAGGACCTGGCGACACCGTTCCAATTTTACGTCCACGGCCGAGATGCCTGATAGCTCCATCGCGTCCAGCATTTCCTCCAGACTGTCTTCATCCATCATATCTGCCCCAATACAATCTTTGATGCCCTCGAGGTCGTTGAACATGGTGTTCATCATCTTGAGATAGCCATCGGGACGTTGACGGGTCACAAAGACCATCTGAGTGCCGTTGCCATCAATGGTGCTCAGCAAGCAACGGTGCACCGGGAGTTCAGAGGGCTTTGCTTTCTTCAGCGGCTCCTTTTTTGCACTGGCGCGCATGGTCAACCGTCCTGCCACCCTACGAGCCTCCCGGCGCACCTTTTTACCAGGACCATAGCCAGCCACTTCCTCTAACAGGGGGATGGCAGTACTATCCTGAAGGCGATCCAGGCCCTCGATAGCGGCCAATATCACATCCTCATCATCCGTCTGGAGCAAGGCTTGCAGAAGCAGGCGGGCCCGCTGGTCGCCCAGTTCCGTCAAGTCCTCAATGAAGGCCACCTGCGTCTCCGGTGGCATTCTCCCCGCGATCATTTCCACGAACATAGCCAGACTGGATTCGTCTTCCAGGTGTTCCAGCAGCCCTAGAAGTGAGTGGCGCATGGCCGCCTCAGGGTCACGGAGGCTGCTGAAATAGGTCTGCTCGTCAACGGTGACGCCCAGTTCTTGCAAGGTGGTGATGATCATGAGTTTGTTGTCGTCGGGGAGACGAGGATCGCGCAGCAGGTCCTTCAAAGGTTGGACCGCCTGACGATCCCCCAGATGACGCAATAGCGTAGCCGCCGCCATGTAGATTTTACGGTCAGGCGCGGCGATCATCTCCAGCAGGCGCGGGGTGACCCTGTCTTTGACTTTCCGCAGCTTGGCTATCTCCCGCTCGGCCTCATCTACGCGCAATTCCTCCTGCACGAACCGATCTATGATGGCCTGGATTTTCTCGTCACTCAAGGGAGCCTTGCTTCTCTTTCCTCTCTTTTTCCCCATGTTTCGATCCTCCTCAGGAAATCACCTGAAGTATTTGTCCACCGTGTCGGGCCGTCAGATTGAAATCTGCGGCTCAGGGGCGCTTGGCGCTGGTCGCCCGCCTTCGCGGGCGAGGGCCTACCCGTCTGCGCAGGCAGACAGTCAGCGCCGCAGGCGCTCTGAGCGCGATTCTAGTCGCATGCTTCATCGGTAGGAGATTCCGCCTGCGCTTCCCGCCGGCGCCGCCAGATGGAGAGGGGGATCGTTTCCAGGAAGAGCAAGGTCATCAGGCAACTTCCCCCCCATAGCCCCAGCCACGGTCCGGCTTGCTCCAAGAAGACCAGCCACTTGTTGCGTGGCTGCAGACTGGCCCGCCATTGGGTCTCCAACCCCTCAAGGCTGACCCCCAGGGCTCGCTCCACACCTCCTCGGCAAGAGGCTCCATCGGCGTAGGCAGCGATGAGACGGGTCAGGCCCTGGCGACCATAGTGATCGCGGATGAAACCGACCACGCTGGCGCTCTGGGCGTAGGACAGTCTGGCCTCTCTGGTGTCGAGAGGGAAGGGGCCACAGAGGGTCTCCAGAGGCACCAGGCTATCCTGGCTCAAGGCGGTCTCCAGGACGATAGCGGCCTCCGGGTCAGGCAACTCCTCGCTGAGGGTGGCCAGCCCCTCGTTCAGCCAGGCAGGCACATGACCCAGAGCACCTCCGGCGGCCTGATAGACGAGCAAATGAGCGATCTCGTGAGGGATGGCCCTTTTCATAGTGGAGAGACTCCTGTCGTCGGGCGGAATGGCTGCCACGAAAGTGCCGAGTTCGGGGTAGGCCTGTCCGCCGACCCACTCCCGGCCCGTTGGAGGTAACGCCCCTTCAAGATCGGAGAGGTTGGCATAAAGGAAAGCCTTGATGGGCTGGGGAGCCCCCACTCCAAGGTCCGCGCTGACGCGGGGCACCACTCCAACAGCTACGTCCAGAGCCGCCTGGCTGAAAGCCTCTGGGCCCTGATACCAGTAGACAGTAACTCCGTCTTCTGTCAGAGACTGCCAGGGGAAACGGTTATCATCGTAGGAAAAGGTCTGCACTTCAGTGGTCAGCCGATGGCCCGCCGCGTCGCTGAGGGTCCACCAGTATTCGACCTGACTGAAGGGCTTGATGTAACGGCCCTGGAGGTCATAGGTATGATCCACCGTCACGGAAGGGCCAGCTACAAACTGGGGACGTTCTACAGTGGTAGTGGCATCACCCGTAGCTCGGAAGGAGAGGATGACCTGGGTGATGCCACTGGCGCTGCCAGCTTCCAGGTGAAAGCTGAGTTGCCGGCCAAACTCGTAGTGGGAGTTGCTTTCGACGACAACGATCTCACCGTCGGCCTTGAGCGATTGGCTGCTGATCAGAATCAAGTTGAGACAGAGCAGCAGCGCCCAAGCGATTCGCCCTTTCATGTTCCGCTGTTTCTCCCTGGTTGCTATATTATCAGAGCCAGCAATAGGGTCAAGGTGATGACGCTGGCCAGGGTCGAGACGAAAACCACGCCTGCCACAAGCTGGGGTTTGGCCTCGAACTCGGTGGCCAGGATGGTGCTCATGACGGCGGTAGGCATGCTGGCTTCAGTGATACAGGCCTGTCTCGTCACCCCTGTCAGGCCCAACCAGGCGGCCAGGACGAGTGCCACGGCGGGGGCCACAATCAGCCGCACAAAGGTCGCCAGGCCAATGACCTTCAGCTCACTTGCCAAAGAGGTCCTGGCCAATTGCACGCCTAACAACAAGAGCATAAGGGGAACGGAGGCCCCCCCTACCAGGTCCACAGCTTTGGCCACTGGCTCCGGCACGGTAATGGCCGCCAGGTTGACGGCAAAGCCAGCCAACGCCCCATAGACGATGGGCACCTTGAAGACGTTGCGCAAGGCATCCAGTCCGCTCGCTTGACCCCGCGAGGCCAGGTAGACCCCGACGGTGCTGGTCAGGAGCGCACTGACTGTGAAAAAGATGGCGGCGCGCTCCAGGCCGGCCTGGCCGAAGGCGAAGAGATTGACCGACAGGCCGTAGTTGCCCGCGTTGATGAAGAGAGTGGTCAACAAGAAGGCACTTTGCATGGCCTGGTTGAAACGCAAAGCCTTGGTCACAGCCCAGGAGAACAGGCCCATAGCCAAGGCCGTGAGCAGGGCAAAGGAGACGATCTTCCAGATGTCAGCCCCGCTGACAGAGGACCTGGCCGTGGAGGAGAAAACCAAGCAGGGAGCAAGGGCATAGAAAATGACCCGCGAGATGGGTCGCACATCCAGGCTCAGCCGACGTTCGAGGAGATAGCCCAGAGCGATGACGATGAAGACGGGCAGGATAACCTTCCAGAGAATAGTCAGGAGTATGGCCACTCTAAAGGCCCCCGCTACCCTTCATCGCTCCAGTCATCTGACTCGAAGAGGAGGAGGTCGAGATGCCCGCCCAGGAAGTCCAGTTCATTCAGGGCTTCTTCGGCTGCCTGGCGTAGGGCTTCGTCCTTGCTCTCACAGCAGGCCTCCAGTACACGTCGGGCCTCCTTGCCCCCGATATGGCCCAGGGCCCAGATAGCCATCTCTTGCACTTCGGGGTCCGGATCGGCCTCGAGCAGGCCAATCAGGGCGGAAAGGGCAGCCGAAGCCTCCAGTTCACCGCAGGCTCTAGCTGCCTCGTAGCGCATCTCTGGGTTAGGGTTATCCAGTTCGGCTATGACCATTTCGCGCCAGATGGGATCGGCACTGCGCCCCATGGCGAAAACGGCGCTGATGCGCATTTTCTCCTCGTCGTCGCAGTAGGCCATCTCAATGATGTCCCGCACCTGGTCCTGACCAGAATAGGCAATGGATTCCACGGCCCGCCGACGCACGTCCAGTGCCTCGTGAGGGTCATAAATCGCCCCCAGCAGGGCATCTTCGACCATCATGGCTGGCGCAGCCTCTATTTTTTCCAACTCTCCCAATAGCACGAAGCGGCCCAGCGATGTAGCCGCTGCTACACGTACCGATTCTGATGGATCGTCTCTGAGGAAATGCACCAGCAATCCGGCCAGAGTCAAGTCCTCGTCCTCCCACAGCCCCTCGATGGCTCGAGAGCGCACTACTTCATCTTCATCTTTGAGGCAGAGTCGAAAGATGGGGTTAAAGTCCACCTCGAAGCTGGCTTCGGCTATGTCCACCAGGGACTGGATGATCCACCGCCGGCGCCTGGCATTAGTAAGAGACCAGACCTCCTGGAAAAGCTGAGCTTCAGCCCTGGTCAAATCTGAGAGACCGTAAAGGCTGGATATGGAGAGGGACGTTTGACTATCCCTTATTCTTTTTAGCAATTCTTCGAACTCTGACACCTTCCATCACCTGACATTATCAGCCCTAACGAACCGGGGCCGTATTGGCCGTCTATTTCATTTGGGCCTCAAAACAAGCTGGTATTGGCGGCTTGAGCCGTTCCCAGGCGACTGAAGTCGCTACTACCCAAGCCATTTTGGCCAGCCCCATTTTATCACAGACTCTGATTTTTGCCTAGTACTGCTTCCTCAGTCCTTCGACCATAGCGCACGCTTTCCGTGGAAAGGCTCGTTCATAGGCGGAAGACCTCTGAATCGAAGTGCGGGCGCTGTAGGCCGGGACGTGATTTCAGAGGATGAGCCAGCCTAACAGCGCCGCTATCCCCCCTCCCACCGCTGAGCTGATGAAATTCACCGCGTCGTTGTCCAGCCACCGCCAGCCGCGCCTCAGGCGAGTCTCCCGTCCACAGCGGTGGACCTGGCTCTCGGTCTCCTTCTGGCAGCCCTCACAGTAGTAGATGCCCTGGACTGTCGCTCCCAGCAGGCTGTCGAAAAAGCAGCCCGCCAGCCCCCCCAGGCTAGCAAGAAGCAAAAGCCAGAGGTCTGCCCAGGTCCATTGGCCCGTCTGCCAGAGGCTATTCCCCAGCCGCAGGACAAAGGCGACGAGGCCGATGAGCAGTCCCCCCGCCAGAGCAGCCAGGGTTCCCAAAGCGGTCACTCCCCCCGAGGTGCCTACAGGCACCGGCTGGCCGTTGGTGACGAGTCGGGGCGGGGTGGGACTCAGCACACCTACCTCCGTGCCCCAGGTGTCGGCGTTGACAGCGGCCATTGTACCTACAAAGGCGGTGAAGAGAAGAGGGTCGGGACGCAAGGAGTAGAGGACAGCCAGAACTGCCCCCCAACCGCCGTTGGCCAGAGCCTGGCCCAGATCTCGTTGGTGGCCCTTGGCGAACTTTTCGGCCAGGTCCTCTTTCTCGGCTTCTTTGTAGCGGGAGAGGAGACTGGAGGAGACAAAGAAGGTGATCAGCAGCAGTCCCCAGATCCAACCCCCCAGGCCAAAGATGAGCGTGCCCAGAATGGTGGCCCCTGCCACGCCGCTGCGCGACAGCGAGCGCTTGTTATACCCAACCCAGGCAATGAGGGTGCTGAGGACAAAGCCGAAGGCCAGTGGCCAAAGCTTCAAGATAACCTCCTCCACTCCAAATGGAAGCACTGGGAGATTGTACCACAAAAAAGGGCCTCCAGCAAGGGAGGCCGTTTGAGATACACAACGTCCAAGAACAAGGCCCTGCTTCCAGGGAAGAAGCAGGGCCACCTGGCTGACGACGCCTACCGGATGAAACTCGCCGTCCACCTGGGTAAATCAGGCTTGGGCTCCAGCGCCTGCCAGGTTTCGTCGGTCAGGCGGTCGCTCATGGGCTGCTTGAACTCGTAGTAGGAGAAAACCCCGCCTCGGGCCACTACCTGCTGGCCCTCCACCGAAGTGACGACGTAGATGGTGAAAGCGTCGCCCACGCCCTCTTCCAAAACCTGGCCGGAGTTGCCCTCGGTGTGCACGTCGGCCACGATGGCCATCCGTTCGTCAGCTTCAGAGGTAATCTGGCCCGCCACCTCGACCGAGAAAGTGGTAATGCCCTCCAGCACATCGCCGATGTCGCGGATCTGAGCGTACTCTTCGTCAGTCAACGCCTGGCCGGACAGTTCCTTCTCGGCCATCTTCTTGAGAGACAGCAGAAGGGACTCCATCCGGTTGAGCTTGTCTGTGTACTCCGGATTCAGCAGACCGCGATCCTCCAGCCCCACCCGCATCTGCTTGCACAGAGCAGCCAGGCGGGCGTAGACCTCGGGCTGGGGTTCCACATACCCTTTGGCCGGCTCCGGTTCGGGCATGAGGCCCGTAGCCATGACAGTGTAGCTCTGTTTGGCGTAGAGGATGGTGTCGTGACGCAATTCAGTCCAGGAGCCCAGCAAAGCATTCAAGTCCTTGTCCACCCAGGCCTGGTTCTGCATGAAAACGGGGTAACCCTCGCCTTTCATCTCCAGCAGCGGCCGCAGCGAATAGAGCCAGTTCCAATACAGGTTCTCTACCCACTGCTCGGCAGGCAGAGCAGCGAATTCCCCGCGCAGTTTGGCCAACTGCTCCGGGTAGCCGTCGTACTCGGCATCGCCCTCGGCTTCGATAATCTCTTCAGCCCGCTGCGAACCCAGCACCGAGGCCACGTCCAATCCACGCGGGAAGCCACGGATGGGGCCAGCCATCGAGTCAACTTTGGTAAAAGGCTGGCCCGTGCCCTGATACAGCTTTACCTTGTCGTAGACCAACTGCTGGAAGATGTAAGAGTCGGGGATGAAACGCTGGCCCATGAAGCGGAAGCCCTTGGTCACCTCTTCTGGCTCCTCCTGGTCGGTGACGAAAGAGGAGACGATCCTGGGCGGGCGCAGGGTCATGGCCTTCTCTACGAAGGCGTCCAGCCTGGCCTCATCTTCCAGGTCGCCCAGATTCAGGCTCTCGCCGTAGACCTCTTTGATCACCTGGCTATAGTCGTAGACGTTCAGGTCATCGGTCTTGCCCACGAAAAAGACCGTCGGCTCGTAGATGCGGTCCCAGACGGCCAGTGCCGGCTGGTCGCCCACGGCGGCGCTCTGCAAGGCGGCTACAATGAGGATGGCCTGGCGGGTCTCCATCCGCCCTTTCTGCACGTCCTCCGGCTTGTCGCCTGGCCTCAAGCGGAACATCATCCGCCCGTACCACATCATGGCCTTGAAGTAACGCTCAAAGGTCTCGTTGCGAGTGTAATGGCCCCGGGGCACGTACTGGCTGTAGTCTTCTTTATAGCCAAAGATGGGCGACTCGGTAAAATCTTCATGAGCCTCAACGAGGGAAAGCTCAGCCTGGACAACGCCTTGCACTTCAGAAGGAACGACCACGCCCGGATCGAGCAGCACTGAGGCCACGGCGAAAAAGGCCACATTGCGCTCGGCTGCCTCTTGAACCTGTTCTGAGGCGCTCTTATATTGCTGCAAAGAGGCCGCCAGCATGGCTTGGTTCAGCCCCTGCAAATCCTCCACGAAATGCTCGATTTCGGCGAAACGCAAGGTATAGTCGTAGAGGATGTGATAGGTGTGGAGCAGGGCGTCGGTGGTGACAAAGATGGGCTGGCCCTGGTCTTTGGCTGCCTGGTAGATCTGGTAGATCTGCGGCGCTCCGCTGGGCACCACCACGAAGCCGTTCTGTTCCAGCAGGGCCCGCTGTTCGTCGTTGAGAGTCAACAGGGCATCGGGGTTGGCCACCCTGTTCAGGTCAACGGTATAAGGTTGGACCGACGGCTCCACCTCGACGGGATATGGCTCGTAGGCGGCAAAGCTGCCTGGCACGGCCTCGGTGATGGCGTAGGCCAGCGGGACCGCCGCGGAAGGCGGAGTCGGCGTCGGGGCCTCGGTGGGGACGGCTTGGGGGGCAGGGCTTTCTGGCGTAGCAGTGAGTTCCTCGACCGGGCTCGGCCTCTGGGGCAGGCAAGCCAACAGCAAGGTGATCAACAGTAACAGGGGAAAACAGAGTTGGGTTTTCATGACACAATCCTCCTTACGTATCCGCTCTAACCCTCCCGCAGGTTGCCGGTGGCATGCAATGTTTCGAGTATAGCGTGATCAGAACCTGCGGGAGGGTCTCTATCAGATTCTCAACCACTAGAAATGGTCTGCATCACTCAGGGTACGACGGTCTTCTTTCCAGGGTCAAGGCCTGACAGGTTTGGCAGAACCTGTCGGGTCTGAGTGAGAACTCCTCCGCACTATAGACGCTGTTGGAATCTGAATTGTTCCCTGTGTTGATTATACCACGCTCTGGCTCGAGAAGCAACAGTTGTCTGTCCCCAATACGGAACGCTCACGTGCAAGCGGATTCGACTTCAACATTGACATAGGAGACCAGTTAAGTGTAAAATTAGAATGGGAGGACAATTACGTGAACAAGAGGAGCAATGCAGTGGACACAGAACCTTTGGAAAAGGTCGTCGGACGACTGCTGACGGAACAGAAACTGACCATCGCCCTGGCTGAATCTTGCACCGGCGGGCTCATCGCCCACCGCCTGACCAACGTGCCGGGCAGTTCGGCCTACTTCATCGGCGGCGCGGTATCTTACGCCAATGAGGCCAAGGAGCGGATGCTGGGCGTGAGCCATCAGACCCTCCAGGAGCACGGTGCAGTCAGCGAGGCAACAGCGCGGGAAATGTCGCGAAGAGTCCGCCGCCTGCTCCAAACCGACGTCGCTATGGCCGTCACCGGCATCGCCGGACCCAGCGGAGGAACACCGGAAAAGCCGGTCGGCCTCACTTACATCGCCCTCGCCACTGAGGACTTGGAACGCTGCGAGAGATACCTCTGGCAAGGAGATCGGTGGGCCAACAAAGAGCAGTCGGCCGAGGCAGCACTGGGGATGTTGCGCGAGTACCTGGAAGCCAGGCAGAACCCAGGGTCAAGGAAGGGATAGACAAGTAATGCCCGGAGTTATACCTCATTTGGTCGCTTCACCGCACCCGGTAGTCACCCCTTACGGTGTTGGCGATCGTTGGTCATGCAGAGAGAGGCGCTGCCATTGGCCCTCACCCACCCCCACCCTTCGGGCACCCCCTCCCTCTCCCAAGCTTGGGAGAGGGAGGGGGCCAGGGGGAGGGAGAGGGCAAGCTGAGGCCTTCCAACACATCGCAAACACTCAACAGGGGGACCACCCCTCACCCGGAGCAACGGAGGGCGGGTTTGCTCAGCTATTCTCAGTAGATCGCGATTTTGGAGCAGAGCGGGCTCCCATGCCCGCGAACCGGCGGCGTGGGAGCCGCCTCCGTTGGCAATCCGTCATCTACTGATTCTCTCTCTTCTCTCTTCGCAACGCTCCCAGCAGGAACCCCAGCGCTTCTTGATACAACCTCTCGTTTTCCCCCCACAGCCGTTGGAAACTGGCCTGCACCCGGCCATCGGAGGTCAGATAGGCCAGGGCCCCCAAATAGGTATACCACCTGGTATAGCTGCCCTTCAATGCCCCCCGAGGATCAAACAGCAGAAAAGGATGTTCTTGGCTGGCAATGATAAAGTGACCGGGCAGATCGAAGTGGGTGACGCCGATCATCACTTGCAGGAGTTCCTGATCGTCCCCACCAGGGAACCTCTCCCGGTCGTGGGTCAGCAGCGGAGCTGGATCGAAGCCGATTTCCTCCAGGAGGGAAACGTAACAGGCAAAGCCCCACCGCCTGACCCGGTGCACACAGCCGCTCTGGCCGACCTCTACCTCCAGGCAAACATCGCTACAACCTCCAGGCAACTGGACCGTCACAACTCCTTCCTGCAAACCGCCTCCTTCGGTGACCGTCCAATAACAGGCCCGCCAGTCCTCGGTTGGGTAGCGGCTGGGGTAGTTATTCACCATTTCGGTATCAGGTGCGGCGCTGCTGCGCCTCAGGGTGTTGCCTGCGTCTCTAACCATAATGGGGCACAGCTTCTAGGTCTCTTCCCACTGCCGGACTGGCAAGTTGACAACGCTCCTGGCACGGCCAGTCGTGGTCTGAGAGGGTGCATATCGGATGCCAAAGGCTGTTGCCACAGCACTGATAGCGGCTGCGAAACCCTGCCTGTAGATCCTCACCTCCGGTGCGTCGAAACGGCTGACCATGTCCAGGTTCGCCTCGTCAATGGCCAGCAGGATGTTTTCAATGCCATCCTTGAACCAGATACCCAGGCCCGTCTCTTGTTCTCCGTACATTTACCTGCCTCCTGTCTAATCCAAAATGGTCAGTAAATTTTAGCACGATTCGCCCAGAGTGTCAATTCAATTCTTCACTTCTCCCCTCCATGGTCCATTTTTACTACATTTGCCCGGTAAAGGGAAGCCCTTTTGACATTCATGGCGAATTTGCCAAAATGACCCTGTTATGCTAGAATAGACCTCGTATTCACTACGATACGAGGCCCACGGGGGATGTAACCCACCGTCGTTGTCCCAGGGCACAAAAGCTCCTATCGCTCCTGACCTGGAAGATATTGGAGACCATAGGGGTTACGCAAGCATCTGAGCCCTCAGCGAACTGAAGGGTATTTTATTGTATAAGACGTGGCAATGCTCAGTTCGTATGATTCCGTTGAAACTAGATTGGGAGGCCCTACTTAAATGCAAACTAGCACCAACCCTCTATTAAAATTGCTCGAAGAGATGATAGAGGGCAAATGGAGCGGTTGTATCATTAACCTTGGTCTGGTCCCTCTGCTGATCCTGTCCAGCGTGCTTCTGCCACCCATCAGAGCAGCCGGCAGGGTCATAGACGCCGGCTACACGACCATCCCCAGAACTGGTGGCGCGCTCCTCGAGCCCGATGGCACCCAGTTGACCCTATCCCCTGAGGGACTGACTAGCGAGATCAAAGCCAAGTTGACCTCGGTCCCTCGCGTAAACTTTCTGGAAGGCTCAGCCGGTAGCGACCTGTGGAAGGCGGCCGAGGGGATGCCAGAACACTTGATCATGAAAAGTCCCCTCTACCGCTTGAGTGTGAGAGGGGAAATGCCTAACCAGGCCATGTTGACCGTTCCAATCCCCAATGACGCGGAGCCCTACTCCACTCTGGACCTCTACTCCTGGACGGGTGAGGAATGGCAATGGCTGCCCAGCCGGATCATCTTTGAGGACGACGTCATCGAATGCCGTCTGTCCTTTGTGCCGCGCTCAGTAGTCGTCATGCAGACCAGACCCATCGCCCCGGCCATCTCTGCGGCCATGGTCGCCGACGCCACCATGCCCCCGGAAGGGAAAGACACCCTGGTAGAAATCAATCCCCAGGGCCTCTATCTGGCCGGTGAGGGCGACATCGGGGGAAGCATCGGCGGCTTGCCGGCAGAGGATCAGACGGCCTCTTACGCCGTCGTGCCCACCCTGCGCAATTGGGGAGAGGACGGGGTCGTGCGCAGCGACCTGGTTGACAACATGCTGATCGATCAGGAGATCCGCGACCATCACATCACCACCATCGTTGACTTTGTGATCCAAAACATGTACGCTGGCATTGATATTGACTACCGGGGGATCACTCCTGACCTGAAGGATGAATTCAGTCGCTTTGTGGCCGAACTGGCCGACAGGCTCCACGAGAACCAGAAGATGTTGACAGTCCGGGTTGAACCGCCCAGGCAAATTGCCACCGACCGCTGGGAAACAGGGGTCTACGACTGGCGGGCCATCGGCCAGGCCGTGGATGGATTGAAGATACCGGCCATCGTTGATCCCACAGCTTACGCCCCAGGCGGTCAGATGGAAGCCCTTCTGAACTGGGCTGTGGGTGAGGTCAACCGGTACAAAATACAACTGGTCATCTCCACCCGCAGCGTTGAGAAATGTGACGGTTCTCTGGTTGATAAACCTTTCAAGGATGCATTAGCACCTTTCAGTCGGGTCACCGTCGAAGGAGAAAAACAGGTGGTTCTGCCCGGCGAACAGGTGGTTTTTTCCCTGACCAGCTTGCAAGAATGTACGGGCATCAACTTTGACGAGGCTACTCAGACCTATTGGTTCAGCTTCAGGGATGAGAACGGCCAGCAGCACACCGTCTGGCTGGAAAACGCCACCAGCATCGCCCGCAAGCTGCAATTGGTAGCCCAGTACAACCTGCGGGGTGTGGCCGTGCGGAACCTGCTGGGTGAGGAAAATGACCAGCAAATCTGGGAAGTCATGCGCAAATTCCACGATTTGGTAGTGCCGCCGGTGCAGAGCCAGTTCAGCGTGGTCTGGACGGTGCAAAGGGCGGCTGGCGGTCAACTCTCGCAGGAGACTACATCCCTGGCAGATCCCAACTACGTCTGGACGGCCCCCCAGGAGCCCGGCCAATACATGGTGGCGGCGGCCATTTCCATGGACGGTCGGACCACGGCCGGGGGGGGCAGCGTGGCCCTCCAGGTAGCCGAACCGACGCCTACCCTCATACCATCCGCCCCAACGCCCGAACCCACGGCCACCCCAATCCCCAAACCCGCCGAAGCGGCCCCTGCGCCAACGCCGACCCCCAAGCCCCAGGTCGCTGCCGCTTCAGTGTCCGGCCTGGGCAGCCAATTCGGCTACGGCCTCCAGGCCCACTTGATTTACAACGACCTGGGTCCCATCACTCATCACACCAAAACCATGGGCTTTGGTTGGATCAAGCAACAGATACGCTGGAGCGACTTTGAGCCGAGCAAGGGCAACATCGGCTGGGGCGAGATGGACCGCATTGTTGACGGCCTGAATGCAGCAGGCATCAAGATCTTCTTTAGCGTGGTCGCCCCACCGTCGTGGGCCCACGGCGAGTACGGCCTACCCCAGAATCTTCAGGACTATGCCGATTTCGTGGGTGCCTGCGCCGCCCGCTACAAGGGCAGAGTCCATGCTTACGAAATCTGGAACGAGCAGAACCTCAGGCGGGATCCCGAGCAGATCGTCCCTCCGGACAGATACGTGGCTCTGTTGAAAGTTTCTTATGAAGCCATCAAGGCCCAGGACCCCAATGCCGTCGTCGTCAGCGGCGCTCCAACACCGGCCGGAGACGTGGCTGGCTGGGCCATTGACGACATCAACTACCTGGATCAATTGTACGCCGCCGGCATGAAGGATTACTGTGATGCCGTAGGTGCTCACCCCAGTGGCTACAACTGCCCGGCCACCGCCGATTGGCAGACGGTGACCCCGGCTGATGCCGGAATCGGTGAGCCTAATTTCTGGGGTCCCTTCAACAACCGCCACCATAGCTGGTGCTTCCGTGGAACGATGGAAGGCTATCGCAACGTGATGCTCAAGCACGGCGATGGGAACAAGACCATCTGGCCCACAGAGTTCGGCTGGGCGGTATCGTCCAGCCCGGTAGTAAATTACGAATACGCAGCCGATAACACCCTGGAAACACAAGCCCAATACCTGGTTGAAGCCTACGAGTTAGGCAAGTCCTGGGGTTGGGTCGGGGTGATGTTCTTGTGGAACCTCAACTTTGCGGTGGTGAACCCTGGTTCCGAGCAGGCTCAGTTTGCCGTCGTGGACAGCCGCTGGCAGCCATACCCGGCTTTCCACGCCCTGGCTGCCATGCCCAAGTAATAAGGCGGGTGACAGGCATCACATGGATAAATTGCCCTTACCCGCTGGGGATAATAGTGGGAATAATAAGAATAGCTCAGCGTCCCTCTGGCTGCTGCTGGGTCTGCTGGTCTGTGCTGCGGCCGCTTTTGCCGTCTGGAGCCTCTTTTTCTACCACCCTGAGACGGTGGCATTGATTGTCCCGACAACCAATACTACAAAAACCCCCCGGCCCACCTTCACTCCGACGCCAGCAGCGAACCCAACCACAAGCTCAACCGATACCCCTGCGCCAACGGACACGCCTCTCCCCACAGACACTCCAATCCCCACCGATACCCCCCTGCCACAGCCTCCCACTGATACGCCAGTGCCGACCGCCGTCTCCAACCCCGATTCTCCTGCACCGGCCCCTGCCGCCACGAACACCCCTAAGCCGGTGGGGCCTTGTTCAACTTTGATATGTCAACTGCTGCGCCGCATGGCCGACCTCTCAACGCTGCCCCATCCAGAGGGTACCACTTCTAAACAGTTTGCCAGCAACAACCACCAGAGCCCCGAGAAGTTCTGGGACTACTACCGGTCGGACCAGTTCTTCTCCCGGGATCCCCGCTACGGCTACCTGATAGGGCCCAACTCCTATGCCAACTACCGGATCGTTTTCGGGCCCGATGGGACCAAGGAATACGAGGTCCTACCCCGCACCGAGGGTCCGGGCTACATCGCCCGGGTCTGGTTCACCCACCGCCAGCATGATCGCCCCGGCGAGGGCGAGGAACCTGACCCTGAGTGGGGTTTCTTCGCTGAGGTCGGCAACATCCGTTTCTATTTCGATGACGAACCGACCCCCCGCGTTGACATGCCCGTGACCCGGTTCTTTGGGGGACAGGAAAGCCCCTTCTTGACCCCGCTGGTCAGGCACTACCGCACAGGCAACGGCGGGAATATCTCCCACATCCCCATGCCCTTCTACCGCTCGGTGCGCGTGACCCTGGCCCCCAATCCACCCTACGATGAGGGGAAATACGTAGGGCCGAGGATGTTCCAGATAGCGGTCAAGCGATTCGACAGTGACCCTGGCCCCTTTGAGAGCTTCCGCCTGCCCTTTACCCAGGAGGAGGCACGCGAACTGGAACGGGTTCGCAAAGTATGGAGCAACTGTGGGGACTATCCCTACCAGACAGGCGGCGAGGTTGAGGTCCGCCAGGTGCTGGAGATCGAACCTGGCGGTTCGGCGCAGATTGAGCTCCCCGATCCCGGCATGATCACCTCCCTCAGGCTTGTCATCCAGGATGGCCAGGAAAACGACCTGTGGATGCGGATCTTCTGGGACGGTCAGGCCAGCCCTGGTGTCGAGGGGCCGCTGCGAGCCCTCTTTGGAACGGCTGAAGAGACACGTCCCTATCGCTCTTTGCCTTTGGGGATTGTAGCTACACAGCCGGCCGGGGACAAGAAGCAACACGAGTTCTACAATTTCTTCCCCATGCCCTTCCATTCGGCCAGAATCCTGTTCACCAACAGCGGGGGGGGCAGATCCCATATCCAGGCCACCATCCTCTACCGCCCAACGAACGACATCGCGGGCACCAGGTTCCATGCCCTGTTCAAGGAGGAACGATTGTGGGCCGACAACCCGGCCAACTACCGACTTCTGGACGTTGCCGGTAGCGGTCGCTACGTCGGTTGTATCCTTACCGGGCACGACGTTGACCGTGGAGGCCAGCCATATTACGGTGAAGGGCTCCCTGAGGTCTGGCGTTTCCCTTACCTGGAGAGCGACTATGACCTATGGGTTGATGGGCAGCTCGCCCTGCCTGGCACGGGGATCGAGGACGATTTCGATGGCGGCTACTACTACATCTGGTATACCCCCAATAATCCGGCCAGTTCGCAATTTCCCCTCTCTGGTTGCACCTGGAAGGACGAACGGGTAAGGGGCGAGGTCGCCTCCCAATATCGCTTCTATGTAACCGATGCCGTGGACTTTAAGCAGTCTTTGGGTATTGAGGTAGAACACGGCATTATCGGCAATAACCTCTCTGTGACCTATTCCAGCACCGCCTTCTGGTATCAGTAATTGAATCGGGTCTGGCCAAAATGCAGGGCCATTCAGTTTTCCGCTTGCAAGCCTTGCGAAGGTTTGTCCTACGATGCTGTGAACCTTCGCCAGGCTGACAATCCCGAGCACTGAATGGCCCTGGCCAAAATGGCTTAAAGATGGGTCGGATTTCAAGGATGGTATTTAATGATGAGCCCCAGACCTACCAGAGCAACCAAAGAGAATTCAACGAGCGCTCGCCGATTGAGTCTCCGTAAGAGTCCCTCCCGAGAGAGGCCAGTGACCAAATAGAAAACCAGGAGCAGGAACAGCCCCCCAGTCAGCCGGCCGACCGTCCAGTAGTTCAGAGCCCAGGTTATCTCCCCCAACGCCAAGCCAGTAATAAGAGCGTAAAGAGCGGTCAGGCGCAGACTGTGGGGAGCGCCACGCAGCAGCTCCAGCGCCAGCAGGCCGCCCACCGCTGCCGTAGTCGTGGCCGAAAGCAGACTGCGGGCTTTGCTGCCGTAAATCAGAGTGAAAAGGCTGAGGGCTACAAGATAGACGAAGAGATTCAAAGCCAGGCGTGCCAGTCTGTAGCCGGGATCGGCAGGGTCAACGGTATGGTACTGGGCCACGGCGATCAGGAGCAAAAGAAGAGCTGTCAGAGCCAGGCCGCCCAGCCAGTAAGATCTGTTGGGTGCCAGAGGGAGGAGCAGAGTCGCCGCCACCACAGACAGGCCGGGTAAAGCCCAGAAGGCGAAAGTGTAACGGCTCTCTCCCCGGCGGACCAGAGGGTGAGAACGGACCAACGAATCGGTACCGGTGCAGGCCAGGCTGGCCAGCAAGGCTGCCATCAGCCACGTCACGGAGAGCCGGATAGAGGCCAACGAGCCGAGGACATAGAAAGAGAAGGTCCTGGTGGGCAACTCTATTTCAGGCAGGAAGGCCAGCCCGAGCACGATCAGGCTCACGAAAACGCTGGCCCTCTCATAACAGGGTACCCTTTTCTTTTCAGATCGGAGACTGTTTCCGTCAGGTAGATGCATGAATGTCATTCTACCCTCGGCCCTCGTTTTTGTCAAACGGGTCTATTGGGGATTTATGCCTATGCCAGATTATCGCAAACCTCTGAACATAGCTCACCGAGGCGCCAGTGCCTACGCGCCGGAGAATACGCTAGCTGCTGTCAGACTGGCCCTGGCGATGGGCGCCGACGGGTTTGAACTGGACGTCATGTTATCTGCTGATGGCCATCTGGTGGTAATCCACGATGATACGGTAGATCGCACCACCGATGGCAGTGGCCCCGTGCAACAGAAGACGCTGGCGGAGCTAAAGGCCTTGGACGCTGGCGCCAGGTTCGACGCCCGCTTTGCCGGGGAGCGCATCCCCACGTTGCAAGAGGTCTTTGACCTGATGGCAGGAAACAGTGCCCTCGTCAACGTAGAGATCAAGACCGATTCTTTCAAGGGCGATGGACTGGAAGAGAAGCTGGTAGCACAGATCCGTCGCTATGGCCTGGGAGAGCGTCTGCTGATCTCCTCCTTCAACCCCTTTGCTCTATGGCGCATGAGACGGCTGGCACCCGACCTGCCCCTGGCCTTGCTCTATGCCGAGAATCTGCGCGTCCACCTCCGCAACCGCTGGTTCGCCTTTCTTTCTCGTCCGGATGCTCTCAATCCCAGTTTTCGCATGGCTACCCAGAAGCACGTGTGCTGGGCCAAGTCAAAGGGGTATCGCTTGTACGTCTGGACGGTGGACGAGGAACCAGAGATGCGCCGGTTGATCGCTCTGGGGGTAGAGGGGATTGTCACGAACAAGCCAGACCTGCTGCGGCAGGTGTTGGCGCGCTCGTAGCACCACACGCTGGAGAGTGGGACCTGGAAGGAGATACTGATAAAGTCACCCGCTGCTCCATTACCACCCTGATCCAGATGCCGTGCGCTGGCTGCTGCAACACTGTATGATGCTGGAGACTTTATCATCGAAGAGACCTTGGGCGAAACACGACGAGGCAAAGATGACTGTTCCCCTTATTGACCAGTTGGCTGGTCTGGGCCTACATATCTACGCTCTGTTGGTCAGCCGTACGTCCCGCTATGTGGTGCGCGGGAAGGAACATTTCGAAGAAGCCTGGGCGGAGGGCCAGCCTGTCATCTGGGCAGCCTGGCACGGTATGACGATGATGGGGCTCGGCTATTTTTTCCGTTTTTACGGCGACCACCATTATGTTGAAATCGTGTCGGCCGACCGGCGAGGACGCAGGGTGGCCACCTGGTTTCGCCTGCTCGGCATCGAGCCCTACTTTGTTGATCATTATTCGACATCGCTGAGCCAGGCTCGGGGCGTAGTGCACTTTGTGCGAGCCGTAAAACGGGGAGCCAGCACCTTTATCAATCCAGACGGGCCCGATGGCCCACCCTACGTGGTCAAGCCAGGTGTCGTGTACATCGCCCAAAAAACGGGAGCCCGTTTGCTGCCGAGCGCTGCCTTCACTGCCACAAAGTACACGCTGAAACGGTGGGATCACTACAGCGCGCCCTTACCCTTCAGCCGCATCGCCATCGTAGTGGGCGAGCCCGTGCCTGCCCCCTCGGACGGCAATCCCGAAGTCATCGCCCAGGCGCTAGCCGAGGCCATGCACCAGGCCACAGCCGACGCAGAGCGGTTATACTACAGCCGCATTTGAGTCCCTCCGACACCCATAAAGAAGGGGGGCTTCACAGCTCCCCTTTCACTTCTCTCTCCAACCGGGCGAAGAACTCGACCATGTAGCGGTGGCGCTCTTCAGCGATGGCCTTGGCCGTGGGGGTGAAGAGGGTCTCCTTGAGACGTGACAATTTGAAGACGAACTCGTGAACGGCGGTGTGTTCGGATGTGCCCCGGGCCTCCCACCGGTAGTCAGCCGGCACCGGTGCCCACAGGCGCTGTCCCATCTGGCCGGAGACGGCGTAAACGCGGGCCACGCCGATGGCCCCGATGGCGTCCAGCTTGTCGGCATCGTAGAGAACCTGGGCCTCCAGGGTCTGGGGGGTGGACTTTTCGCGGAAGCTGTGGGTGGCGATGGCCTGGGCCACCGCTTCGACTTTTTCGGGAGGGTGGCCTTGCAGGATTTCACGGGCCTGCTGGGCTCCAGTCCGGGCGTGGCAGGACCGGTGCCGGCCTCCTACGTCGTGCAGCAGGGCCGCCGCCCACACGATCTCCAGGTCTGCCCCCTCCGCCTGCCCAATCCTCTCCGCCAGGGCCAACACCCGCAGCACGTGATCAAAGTCGTGGGCGGCGTCGTTCTCCAGGTAGAGGCGACTGGCTTCCTCAACGGTAATCATCATTGCCTTCAGGGTGAGCAAGTTCGTCCTTCGTGAACTTACCATTGGCGGAGTAGCAGAACTTGTTCTGCGCCAGCCGAGCGCGAAACAAGTTTCGCTATTCCAGAGAAAATCCCTATAGTATCGAGTTGAGAGCCTGTCTTAGATGTTCCAGTGAGGTGTTACCGCCGGAGCACACAAGCCCTATCTTCTTGCCCGTCAGTTCGTCGCGCAGGTGGTGGGCTGCAGCCAGAGGCGCTGCCCCTGCTCCCTCAGCCAGGGTATGGGCACGCTCCACCATCCACACCATGGCCTGCAGAATCTCCTCATCACGCAACAGCACAAAATCATCCAGAGCTTCCCACAGGATTGCCTGCGGCAGAGCAAAGGCCGTGCCAGTGGCCAGGCCCTCAGCAAAGGTACGGTTGGGAGCTTCCACTAGCCTCCGCTGTCGCCATGATTTGTAGGCTGCCGGAGATGCTTCTGACTGGACCCCGATGACCCGTATGGCCGGGTTGACGGCATGGGCCGCGATGCAAACCCCCGCCGCGCCGCTGCCCCCACCGATGGGCACAATGATGACCTGCAGGCCGGGTTGGTCCTCCAACATTTCCAGCACCTCTGTGGCCACACCAGCGATTAGCAAGGGCTCATCGCCAGAGTGGACATAGCGATACCCATGTTCTTGTGCCAGGGTCTCACAGTGCAGCCGGGCTTCGTCAAAGGTTGCCCCGTGAAAGATCACTTCGGCTCCCATGCCTTGCATAGCGGCTACCTTCCCTGGATTCGCCTTTTCTGGCACGACGATGCGTGCCTTGACGCCAAATAGTCGTGCAGCAAACGCCACCGACTGTCCGTGGTTACCAGTAGAAGCAGCGATCACGCCCCGCGCCCGCTCTTCGGGGCTGAGCTGAGAGATCAAATTAATGCCGCCACGGACTTTGAAGGCTCCAACGGGTTGATAGTTTTCATGCTTGATGTACACTTCGGTGCCCACCAGAGCGTCAATCGCCGGATAACTATGCAGCGGTGTGCGTGGCAGGTACGGGCGGATCCGCTGTTGCGCTAACAGCACGTCTTTGAACCCAGGAACTTTCATTGCTCAGACTCCTCGTTATACCCTCTCTTCACTCCACGTTGCTTTACTCGACTGCCCTTTTCCGACGACCAATGAAGAAGCGCCGGAAGTCGCTGAAGTAGGTAGGCAGACGGCGCCAGGTATCGGGCTTGGTGACGCGACGCCATAAGCGGCTGGGGCGCAGGTAGAAGCGACGGTAGGCTTCGCGCCACTTGCGCTCTACCAGCTCAGCCGTCAGGTCGCCAATCTCGAAGCGGGCCTTCTCATCGTGTATGGCAAAGTCACGCCAGTCGTGGCTGAAGAGGTTCCCTTCTTGCAGAATGATGTCGTACATCTCCGTGCCAGGAAAAGGGGCAGCGATCATGAAATTGGCCAACTCCGGGTCCAATTCCAGGGCCAGCCCGATGGTGTCCTCCATGGTCTCCTCGGTATCGGTGGGCAGACCGAAGATGAAGAAGCCCATGGTCTCCAGGCCCGCTTTCCTGGCGTTGGTGAAGGCCCTCCGCACCTCGTCAATGGTCTGCTGCTTTTTGATGCTGTCGAGCACGCGCTGGTTGCCGCTCTCCACCCCGAAGCCCACCCGCTTGCAGCCGGCCTGCTTCATCAGGCGCAAGAGTTCTTCATCCGTGTTACGAGCATTGATGCCATGGATGGTGATCCAGGGTACGGTGTTCAACCCCTCGGCGATGAGCATCCGGCAGATGGTCTTGGCACGCTCCATGTCCAGGGTCATGGTATCGTCGGTGACGCCGATCTCGGTAGCCCCCAGGTCACGCACCAGCCAGCGCCACTCGGCCACCACGTTCTCCGGCGAACGGGGTCGCCAGGTGCGCCCGGTGATGACCTTGGAGCAGTAGATGCAGTTGTAAGGGCAGCCCCGCGAGGTGACGATGGTGTAGGCCCGGGCTTTCGGGTTCAGCCCGTCGGTCAGGGGCTGCAAATTGGTGTAACGCTCGATCTTGAAAAGGTGATGAGCCGGGAAAGGGATGCCGTCCAGGTCCTTGCGCAGGGCACGCGGCGGATTGTGGACGATCTGACCGCTTTCATCACGGAAAGAGAGGCCGGCAATTCGAGACCATTTAGGGATCGGAGATTGGAGATTGGAAATGATTTCAACGATAGTCTCCTCTCCTTCCCCTCGCACCACCAGATCCACCTCAGGGCGTTGCATGGATTCGTCGGGCAGGAGGGTCGGGTGAGGGCCGCCGAGGATGGTGATGGCACCGTGGGCTTTGGCCTCGCGGGCTGCCTCCCAGGCCTCGTTGATGAGGGGGGTCGTACTGGAGATGCCAACCACGTCGAACTTCCCACGCTCCAGAACATCTCCCAGCGGCTCATCCTCGACCACTGCATCGTAGATTTGCACCCGGTGCCCCGCCCGCTCCAGCACCGCCGCCAGGTATCCCAGACCCAACGGGATGTGCTTGCGCGAACTCCAAACTGTGGAAATGGGGCTTACTAGAAGGATTCTCACGTGGTAACCACCTCAGAAAGCGAGGACAAAGGCCAGGTCGTTGACGTTGGTGTTGGTAGGGCCAGTGACGATCAACTCTCCCAGGGCTTCAAGGAAGTGATAGGAATCGTTGTTCGCCAGGTATTCCTCAGAGTCGAGGCCCAGCTCCCTGGCCCAGGCGACGGTCTCTCCGGTGGCTACGCCCCCTGCTGCGTCCGTCGGCCCATCGGTGCCATCGGTGGCCAGGGTGACGACCATCACGTCCTCCCAGCCCTCGATGGCCAAAGCCGCTGCCAGGGCCATCTCCTGATTGCGCCCTCCTTTCCCCTCGCCCATAATAGTCACTGTAGTCTCGCCGCCAACCACCAGGCAGGCTGGTCGAGCGATGGGCTGCCCCGATTTGGCCATCTCTTTGGCCACGGCGGCCAGGACTTTGGCCACCTCCCTGGCCTCACCCTCGACGTAGGTGGAGAGCAGTTGAGTATTGAAGCCCAACTCCTGAGCCCGGTTCAAAGCCGCCTGGGCCGCGATTTCGTTGCTGCCCACGATCAGGTTGTAGACCGTGGCAAAGACCGGATCTCCCTCTTTGGGCGTCTCCGCTATCTTCCCCGCCACCCCGGCCCCCAGGTGCTCGACGATGGAGGTCGGCACCCTCTCCAGCAAGTCGTATTTCTCCAGCACGCCGTGGGCCTGAGCGAAAGTTGTGGTGTCAGGCACGGTGGGGCCACTAGCTATGACGTCCAGCGGGTTGCCTACCACATCAGAAAGGATTAGAGAGACCACCTGGGCCGGATGGATGAGCCGCGCCAGTTGGCCGCCCTTGATGCGGGAGATGTGCTTGCGCACGGCGTTGATTTCGTTGATAATGGCCCCGCAGCGTAGCAGTTCTCCGGTGAGGGCCTGGACGTCGGCCAGGCTGATGGCGGGTTGGGGCAGAGTCATGAGGGCTGAGCCGCCGCCGGAGATGACGCAGATGACCAGGTCCTTCTCCGTCAGGCCCCCGGGAGTCTGATCGAACATCTCCACCATCCGCTCAGCGCCTCGTCGCCCGGCCTCATCGGGGGTGGGATGGCCAGCTTCGACGATTTCCACCCGCCGGACATCGGCCGCCTCAGGGGGTAGGTGGCCATGCTTGACGTTGACCAGACCGGCGGTTACCCGCTGCCCCAGGATCTCCTCGATGGCGGCGACCATAGGGGAGCCAGCTTTGCCTCCGCCAGCGACGAAAATGCGGTCGTAACCGGATAAATCATAGCTCCGCTGTCCGATCCGCAAGCTGTCTCCTTCCAGGCTCACGTTTTGCCTGATGGCCTGAGCCGGGTCAACGGCCGCCAGGGCCGTAGACATGATGTCCCAGACCTGGTCGCGCCTCTTTCGCTCGGTATCGGAAAGCTGTCTTTTGGGTTGTAGCATCTCATACCTCCTCACTTTGCAATAGATTCAATGATCACTCTGGCTGCCTCCTGGGGTGTGGCTTCGCCAGTCATGACCTTCTTAACACCTTGTTGCAGGACTCTGGCCACCTCGGAGTAGACTGCTCTGGCCAGCCTGGGTTGGGCTCCCTCCAACTGTTTGCTCAAGAAAGGATAGTAGCTGTCCTCAGTACCCAGGACCTCAAATGCCGCCCTCCGCGTGGGCAGATGCCCGGCGGCCAGATTCCACTGGGTGCTGTTTTCAGGCTCCATCAGCCACTCGATCAAATCGGCTGCCAGGGCCTGCCGCACCGGATCCGAGGTGACAATGGCCCAGGCCCAGCCCTGGCTCAGAGTTGCCACGTTCCCGTCTCGGGTCGGAATGGAGGCGAAACGGGTGTACATGAGCAGGTTTCGGTCGGCCAGATAGCGCCTGGAGCTAACGTTGGTCATGGCTACCTCGGCTGACAGGTAGACAGGCCAGCAGTCGTCCAAGGTTTCAAACTCGATCACCGAAGGGGGGATGACGCCCATTTCATAGCCATCTCTGTAGAATTGTAAGACCTGGGTTACCAACTCTTCATTGAGAGCTGGCCGCCCAGTCTCATCCACCAGTTGACCACCCAGGGCCAGGTACTGGATGATAAAGGCATCGTTGACCAAGCCCTCACGGCCGCCAGCGGGGAAGACGTAGCTGACCTCGTCGGTGAGCACATCGGTCCAGGTCAGGGGTAGCTCCTCAAGCTTGTTGGTATTGTAGATGAGGTGTTCGATGTCGGTCTCGAATTGGAGGCCAACCAACTGGCCTTCGAAGCGCCCGACTTGCTGGGCAAAGGGGAACAGATCCTCCTGGAGCTCGGTAGAGATCACCTCTTCCAGAGGCTGCAGCAGGCCAGCCTGGGCTGCCTCCTTCAGTTCGATGGTGTCAATGGCCACCAGATCTGGCATGGCAGCGGGGACGGCCGCGCTGGTGGTGAGAAGAAAGTTCAGGATGCCCCCTTTGCCATAGGGCTTTTTGAGGACGTATTCAACGACCACGTCGGGATGGTCAGCCGTGAAAGCTTCGATCTGCTGGCCCATGACCTGACCACTGGCATCCGCCTGAGTTGGAGAGAAGGGTTCGGCCGTCCAAAGGGTCAAGGTAATCACCGGAGGGACTGTCGGAAGCGTCGGGGTGATGGGAGTTGTGATCGGCGTTTCAGCGATGACGGTCACGGGCGTAGCTGTCGCTGGCGCTTCGGCGGTCGCGGTCACGGCTGTAGCTGTCGGCACTGGCTGCAGCGGTGGCGTGGTCGGCACAGCGGAGGGACTGCATCCTGAAAGGCTCCATAATATTGTGAGACAAGCGATTGCAGTTACATTTCTGACCATAATGGACTGTTACCTCTCCACTGATCGTTAAAATCATCGGGGAAATCCCCGTGTTAAGGACTTTCCCTAAACAGTAGCGGGAGATAGCGTTGCGCGTAGGGAACAAAGCCCATCCACGTGGCCCGGTTGTCCTCCGGGTCATCCTGGACTACAACTCCCGTAATATCCACCGTGCTGGTCACGTGAGCGCCAGCCGGCAAGGCAGCCGCCACCGATGCGGTGACCACAAACGAGTTGCGGGTGTAAGACATCACGTCCCCTAGCTGCCACACTACAGTGCCGCTGACCGGCTGGGTAACGGTGAACCCGCTGCTATCCTCAACGTAGGTCAGCCCCGGGCTGAAGGTATCGGTAATCACTACGCTGGTCGCCGGGTCGGGGCCAGGGTTGGAATAGGTGACCGTAAGCGCAGTCGGCGTGCCGGTCATCACCACGCCAGGGCCAATGTGCTCCACCCTCACTCCCGGCGGTAAAATCTCCGCCAGTTCTGCCAGCGTGGCCACCGTCGTCTGCGCAAACTTTTCCGCGTAGGGTAGATCCAGCTCATTCAACGTATCGCTGATAGTGTGATAGTACCAGTTGAAGTCCTGGAAATCCTCAATAGCCAGCAGGGCCGGGTAGCCCTGGTCCCAGAAACGGGCGTGGTCGCTGGCGGTTGCTGAGCCCAAGGTGATGTATTGGGACGTCAGTGTAATGCCGTACGTAGGCATGGCGTTCACAAAAGCCGTGCCCAGGGCCTGCGAGTCACTGCGGGTTCCGACGTGGACTTCCATGACATCATTGCCGTCGGAATCCCAGGCGATCATATCAAGGTTGATCACCCCGCCGATGTCGGTCCCCGCTGAGCGCGCCTCTGCCGCATAGTGGTAACTGCCGATGAGTCCCTGCTCCTCGGCGGCAAAGGTCACAAAGCGCAACGTGTGCTCGAAACGGTATTGGCTCAAGACGCGAGCTGCCTCCAGCACGGCAGCCGTGCCACTGGCATTGTCATCAGCGCCAGGGGCAACATCGTAATCAGGGAGGTCATCGGAGATAGAATCGTAGTGGGCGCAGGCGATGTAAACCACGTCGCTCCCCGGTCCCCAGCCGCTCAGCGTCCCCTCGATATTATCCAACGGCGTCCCGTTAAGGCTGAAGCCTTGATACCGGACGTCCAGCCCCAGCGCCTCCATGCGGTCACGGATGTAATCCCGTTCATGCGCCAGTTTCAGCGAGTGGGAATGGCGAGAGCCCTTGGCATCCCAGCCAGGGAGGTTGTCGTCGTCCTGGAGGTCACCGATGATGTCTTCGATTTGCGTTTGATCCACCGCGTTGACCAGGTTCTGAATGAGGGGATTATGTCCCTGGGCAATCACGGTTGGAGCGACCGGTTCGGCAGACGGAGGCGAGACAGGCAAAACGATGGGACCGAACAGCCTCTTGATGAAAAAGCCTTCGCTGGGAAGCTTTTCAGCCTCGGCCGGGTCAGCCCTTCGACTTTGCTCAGGACGAGCCTTTAGGATGAACGCTCCCGCAACGTAAGGGAAGACTTGCCCACCAAGTCTTCCCGGAGTAGCGAAACTCGTTTCGCGCCCGGGGGGCAGGGTCACCAGGTAGTACTGCCCTTCGACAAGCTCAGGACTCTGCTCAGGCGTTGCCGGCGAATCGAGGATACGCACGTCAAACCCCATGCTTTGGAGGGTGGTCAATTCCTGAGGCGTAACAATCGCCGCCAGCACACCCTCCCCCAACAAGTTGGGGACTCCAAATTGCAGGTCGAGCACGTCAAGCTCCAGGGATGCCAGGCGTTGCAGGTCATCCCAGTTGTTACAGGTGATCACGACCAGGTACGATGGTCCTGCATACTCGGAGGAACCGGCTGCGGCGCTCAACGGCGACAGGTCTGAATAGCCCAACACTACCCATAGTATCACACAGGCAATGACAGTCAACGCCCCGTTCAGCCGGTCAGGGATCACCTTTTTGTCCCTCGGCCGTTTCTTCCAGGTACCGGGCCGCCAGCACCCGCGCTCGCTCGCACCCGGACTCGGTGAGCGTCACCGATTTGGCGCGGCGGGTCTGGTTGATGTAGCCTGCCTCTTCGAGCGCATCCAGGGCCTCAAAGCGGAACCCTTTCCAGGCCCGACGGATCGTAAAGTCGTCAAAGACTTCTTCCTGCCACGAAGTCAGGTAGAGTAGCAGCAGGGTCAGGTCTTCGACAATTGGGTCGTTCATACTTAGGTCTCCTGGTCAAACAGTCCGAGTTGCTGTGGACCCAGTGGATCGCTGGGATCATATCGCACCGGCACCCCGGTGGTGCCATCCAGCCCTCCAAGACGGTTGATGGTAGTCATCACTTTGGAGACGCAATAATCTACCGGATGCTCGTGAATCTCAGTTGTGTTGAAGCGTAAGACTTGCCAGCCTCGTGATGCCAAGTTATTGTCACGTTGCCTGTCCACCAAAGCAAGCTTCAGACCGATATGCCAGGTGTCGCCATCCGTTTCCATGTCAATCTTGCCTTCATTACAAAAGATGGCAAAATCCAAAAAGTAGGTACGGTTCTCTATCTCGACGGCGTACTGTCGCTCAGCGCGAATTCGCACTTGTTTAAAGATCGCCCATAGCCGATCCTCCAGTGGGCTTTCGTCCCATACATCATTGATCTCAACCGCTGCCTCGAACTTTTTCAAGGTGGTGGGTATAAAGACGATGCGGCGCAGGCGGCGGCTAATGATGGGCTGAGGAAGCGTCTGGAGGTCGCCCAGTAGCAGTTGGTAGTAACGCCGGTTGGCTTTGGGATGATCGCGAGATGTGTCGGGGAAGAGATCCGCCCTGGATACAATGCGAATGTCACGCACAACGGCGTAATAGTTGATGGCATAAGCTTCGAGGCCAAAGACCTTGGTTTGATAGAAGGCCAGCCAGCGGGGTGGCCAGCAGTCTCCCAGCCATTTCCGGACGCTGGCAACAGGAATGCGATACCAGCCCTCTTCATGGGCGAGTCTCATGTCCTCTGGGTTGTTGACGATAGCCACCAGTACTTCACCGCGCGGCAATGCAGCCCTCCATTCTTGTCAAGCTGTCACCTCCACCCGCCAAGTGCCAACGAAGTCAGGCAGGGGTTCCTCAGGCTCGACCGTCTCGAGATAAACCTGAATCGCCTCCCGCATGTTCGCCTCCAGCGTGGGCAGGTCGGGAGCCTGGGTATAGCACCCTGGCAGTTCTACAACCTCCCCCAGCAGCCAGTGGCTTTCCGGATCACGCTCTACCACGACCCGTCGGCCTGCTTTGCAGGCTTAAGCCATCAGGGCCTCGACGTAGGTGTAAACAGGCACGCGAATGGTGCGCTTGGGCTTGGTCTTGCCGAGAACGATCTTTTCCATGGTCTTCACAGTTTCTGCGGTAAAGTACGCCTCGCCGCACTGCACGCACACCCCCGCCGGCACATCTTCGAAGACGAATAACCGACCGTTCCAATGGTACGTATGCCGGATGCGTTTTGGTACCACTTCACCACCACAAAGCGAGCAG
>JBGVTF010000320.1:0-6228 GCA_041862415.1 Anaerolineae bacterium
ATTATACCAGAACTGATGTTCGATTGTCAACAAGCCAGAATTGAGGTACAATTAATGATGGAGGAATTCGACTTTGAGCCTGATCACTTTGACTACCGATTTCGGCCTGGCCGACAGCTATGTGGGAGCGATGAAAGGGGTGATCCTGGGCATTGACCCCACGGCCACTCTTGTTGACATCTCCCACGACATCGCCCCTCAGGATGTGCGGGAGGCAGCTTACGTCGTCTACAGTGCTTACCCCCACTTCCCACCTGATACTGTTCACATGGTGGTTGTGGACCCGGGGGTTGGGAGTCGGCGGAGAGCTATCGCCCTGCAGGCGGCCCAGGCCTGCTTCGTGGCCCCCGACAATGGCGTCCTGAGCTATGTGCTGGCCAGGGAAGAGATGAGGGGGGCTGTCAGCCTCACTAACTCCAGGTACCATCGCCCGACAGTCAGCCATACCTTCCACGGTCGAGACATCTTTGCCCCTGTGGCTGCCCACCTGGCCCGAGGCGTCCCCTTGACCGAGCTGGGCGAGCCGCTGACTGAAATCGTCACCTTTCCCCTGCCTCAGCCGCAGGTGCTCCCCAACGGGGATGTAGTAAGCCACGTCCTGCATATTGATGGTTTTGGCAACCTGATTTTAGATGTCAGGGAAGGGGATGACGTCCCGAGCGAGGGACTCGTGCTGGAGGTCGCTGGCCGTCGCATCCAGGGCCTGGGGCGCACTTTCACCGACGTGCCGGCCGGAGAACTGGTAGCCTATATTGGTAGTTCGGGCCATCTGGAAATCGCTTTAAGAGGAGGCAACGCCGCTCAGTCGCTCGGCATGGACATGGGAGATCAAATTCTGCTGAGGGAGGTCGAAAAGCGTGAGGACAAGGGATAAAATACTGTTTACCGCTTTGATCCTCGTTGATCATCTATTGGGCACCAATCTGGCGAAGAAGGAGTTGTCCCGCCGCGAGGCTAACGTCGCCCGTTACAGGGCCCAGATGACGGATTTGGAAAAGCAGTTGACCAGGTTAGAGGGCCTGTTGGAGGCGATCAACCTGCGGCTGTGTCTGCTCTACCTGCAAGAGCGGAGTCTGCTTTTGCCTGAGCGGTGGCTATCTTTTGACGCCAATGATCCAGAAGAGGACACAGGTCTCAACCTGCTCATCGAGCACCTGGTCAAGCCCCGCCTGGCGACCATCGAAATGGATAAAGTCGAGGAAGGCCACTATCTTTACCACCTCCAGCCCGACTGGGCGGCCATCCGTGCTTTTTTCGCTGAGCAGCAGGCCGACCTGGAGCCCGACATGAAAAGATGGCTGTCCGGGTTGCAACCTTAAAATTTAGAAAATCCGTTCTGTAGAGCCTTGACTTTCTACACGTTTCAGTGTATAATATGATATACCGGGAAGCAAAAAACTCTTTTTTTGGCATTGCCTACACGTTATAGTGTAACCATGGCGGGGAAGGAGATGGGGGAACCAGATATGGGAACTTATTCTGTCGAGACGCTTATTCGTAAGTGGGGGCTGAGCGAACTGACCACTGAGCAGACTATCGGCCAGATTTTGTTGATCCTCCAGGAGTTGCTCAGGCGAGTGGAGGCACTGGAGGCGAGGGGAAAGGAATCGCACCGCAAGCGTTCATCCAGGAAGGAGTAACACATCTGCGAACTCGAATGCTTTGACAATGTAGCTAAAACGTGATACGATGGTTGTGTCATGTGATCCGATCTGTCTTATCACGCTACCGCTTTGGAGCCCGATGGGCCTGGCATTCAAGCGCCAGGCGATGGCTTTAGCATATATGATGGGACTTTACCATGTTGAGGTAGGAGTATTGGCCTATTGACCTTCAGCTCGCAAATGTGGTAAAATAAGAGTGCCGGGAGTTGTTGATACCTCCCACCCTCAGGACCAGGAGTGCAAAGACTGTGGCTGGAGAAAGGGTTCTGGTCGTAGACGACCGAAGGGATAGCATCGAGTTCGTTGTAGATTACGTCCTCAAGCCCAATGGCTATGAGGCTCTTGCGGCTAGGGATGGTGCAGAGGGTCTTCGCAAGGCTCTGACCGAGGATCCTGACCTGGTCATCATGGACAACAATATGCCCAAGATGACCGGCCTGCAGGTCATGGAAGCCCTGAAAGAAAAGGGGCTCAACATCCCGGTCATTCTGATGACCTTCCACGGGTCGGAGAGCCTGGCCGTGCAGTTCTTTCGCCTCGGAGTGAAAGACTACATTATCAAGCCTTTCACTGTAGAGGAGATGCTGGAGTCCATTGACCGAGCCTTGACCGAGGTACGACTGAGAAAGGAAAGGGACCAGGCTCTGGCCAGCCTGGTACAGGCCAACCGTCTTTTGGGACGCCGAGTCAAGGAACTCAACATCCTTTACGGCATCGGAAAATCGGTGGCCTCTTTGCTGGACCTGGAAAAGCTTCTGGGGCGCGTTGTGGAAGCCGCCGTCTACATCAGCGGGGCTGAAGAAGGCTTTCTGATGCTGGTGGACGAGGAGACCGGTGAGTTATACGTTCGGGCAGCCCGGGGGCCCAAAGAGAAGTACCCACGGAGCCTGAAATTGAGGGTGGACGACAGTGTTGCTGAGGAGGTGATCAAGACCGGTGAGGCAGTGATGATTGGAGCCAGGGAGGACGATGTAGGAACAGCCTACCTGGTCAGAGCGCTCCTGAGTGCCCCCATGAAGACCAAGAACAAGGTCATCGGCGTCCTCAGTGTTGATAACACGACATCTAGCAAGACCTTCACTGAAAACGACCTGTACCTGCTCTCGGCTCTGGCTGACTACGCCGCTGTCGCTATTGAGAACGCACGGCTTTTCACCGCTGTGCAGAGCGAGCGGCGCAAGTTGGGGACCATCCTCGGCAGCACGGAAGATGCTGTCATTGTCGTCACTGATTACGAAATGCGGGTGCTTCTGCTCAACAGGGCGGCCAGGAGAGCCTTCAGCATACAGTCAGCAGAGGTAAGCAATAAGCCTGTAGCACAAGTGGTTAAGAACGAGCCGCTGATTGATCTCTTCGCTCGCTCGATTGACGGTAGCCAGGTCCAACAGGGGGAAATTCCCCTGGAAGACGGACGCATTCTCAACGCCAACTTGACCCCCATCCCTGGCGTGGGCTACGCGGCCGTCATGCAAGATATCACCCATCTCAAAGAACTCGACAAGATGAAATCAGAGTTCGTGTCCACTGTCTCCCACGACCTGCGTTCACCACTGACCACTATTAAGGGCTTTGTCCAACTTTTGCCCAAGGTAGGCCCCCTTACCTCCCAGCAGCAGGAGTTCAGGGCCAAGATCTTGAACAGTGTAGAGAACATCACTGAGTTGGTCGAAGATTTGCTCGACATCGGCAGAATCGAGGCCGGTGTAGGCCTGGAGATGGATGTCTGCCGAATGGATGCTATCATCAACAAAGTTGTAGAGGACTTCAGAAGCCAAGCCGAGGCCAAGCAACAGCACCTGGACGTGGAGGTGCCCCCGCAGCTTCCCCCCGTGTTGGGCAACGACCTCCGTCTGGGACAGGTGATAGCTAACCTTGTGAGCAATGCTATCAAATACACCCCCGACGGGGGCATGATCAATGTACGAGCCAACAACAGCGACGGTCAGATAGTGGTCAGCGTGCAAGACACGGGCTTCGGTATCCCCCCGGCCGATCAGCCCTACGTCTTTGACAAGTTCTACCGGATTCAGAGTGAAGAGACGGAGGGTATCAGTGGCACAGGATTGGGGCTGGCCATCGTCAAAACGGTTATCGAGCGGCACAATGGCCAGGTGTGGGTTGAGAGCGAGCCAGGGGTTGGTAGTACCTTCAGTTTTACTTTGCCCAAGTACGATGGACACAAGGGGTAATGAGCAACAGGTTCAGAAAGACCCCCTCTGAACGAGACGGCTTCGGGTAAGGAAACTTGGCCCGAAGCCGATTTATTTTGCGAATCTGGGATTTTACCAGACGGCTGAGATGTGATAGAATAGAGAGCAAAGAACGAGGGAAAGGAAAACCATGAACATACTCGAAACACCCTTTGTCGCCGCCATTCGACAGAACCATGCGCTGGAACACGCCACTATTCACGTCCTGACTCAACGCAACCCCTATCTGCATCTGGTGGGGCGCACCACGCCCAGGGGTTTTTTCATCTATGGGGAAGTGGAGACAGAGCTTGTGGCTGAGGCCGCTTCAGAAGCGCTGGCCCGGCTGCGAAGAGGAGAAACGGGGCTGGCTGTTCATCCTCGCTGTGGCACCAATATCGCCACGGCCGGAGTGTTGGCTGGCCTCTCTGCCTTCGTGGTCACAAGCGTCCGCTCCAAATCTCGCCTGGCCAGGCTGCCCCAGATCCTTTTGGCCACCACAGCGGCCATCATTGTGGCTCAACCCCTGGGCCTGGCCTTGCAGGAGTACCTGACCACCTCGTCCCAAGTAGCACGGGTCCGGATTGAAAAGGTCACGCGGCAAGTGATGGGCAAGATCACCGTCCACCGGGTGGACCTGGGCCGAGAGTGAAAATGTTCTACGTTCTGCACGGCGAGGACGAGTTCTCGCGGTCCGAGGTTCTGGCGGAAATGAAGGCCAAAATGGGCGACCCGGCCATGGCTGACCTCAACACCACAGTCCTTGACGGCAGCAAGGTCACTCTGGCTGAGTTAATGCACACCTGTGACACTGTGCCTTTCCTGGCCGACCGGCGTCTGGTGATTGTTGAAGGGCTCTTGACCAGACTGGAAGGCGAAGGAAAAGGGAAGGCAGACAAGGGCAAAGAACAGCCTGCCTGGAAAAAGGAGTACCTGGAAGAGCTGACAGCTTATTTGAAGCGCCTGCCTGAGACCACGCGCTTGGTCTTCCTGGAAGGTAAATCCATCAGTCCCAACCACCCTGTCCTCAAGATGGCCCTGGCCGACAAGGAGCGGGGTTATGCCAGGGAGTTTCGGCTGCCGACGAGCGGCAAGTTGAGACGGTGGATTACAGACCGGGTGGAGAGCAAAGGAGGTGAAATCGAGGCTTCGACGGCTGAGGAACTGGCTGCTTTTGTCGGCAGCGACCTGCGCCTGCTGGATCAAGAACTCGATAAGCTCATCTCTTACGTTGACGGGGCCCGGCCGATCACCAAGGCTGACGTGCACCTTCTTGTCAGCTATGTTCAGCAGGCCAACGTTTTCGAGATGGTGGACGCCCTCGGAAGGCGCGATGGTGAACAGGCTATCAAGCTCCTGCATCGTCTGCTCAAAGACGGAGAACATCCCCTTTCACTGTTAGGCATGATCGTCCGCCAGTTCAGGATCATGATTCAAGTCAAGGACTTGGACGAGCGCGGCGTTCCCCCAAAAAAGATCGGTGCTCAATTGGGACTCCACCCCTTTGTGGCCGAGAAGGGCCTGCGGCAGTCGCAGAATTTCTCGATGGAACAGCTTGAGACCATCTACCGTAAGCTGCTGGAGACTGACCTGGCCATCAAAACCGGCCGGATGGACCAGGTGTTGGCTCTGGACATGCTGATAGTACGGCTGAGCAAGCACAAGGACAGAAGAGCAGCCTGACTCGTCGCCCGGAGTAGCGGGATTTGTTCCGCCTCTGGTACAACTTGTTGTCTCCTGGCTTCTTGAGGCGCGAGGGCTTCGTGTCAGTGATGTGGAGGTGCGCTGTGAAGCGACAGATTGCCCAGACAGCCATACTCAGTAGATCACGGTTGCGTAGTGACGACTTCAGTCGTCCTGACACACCTGCGACTAAAGTCGCCACTACAGGCCCAATGCGTGGTCTATTGATACTTCCACTGGTCATCACCCTCCTGGCTCTGGCTTTGCGGCTCTACCGTCTGGGGGCGCAGAGCCTATGGTACGACGAGGGGGTCAGCGTCTACCTGTCCAGGATGAGCCTGCCCCAGTTGACAGCCTGGACGGCCGACGACATCCAGCCCCCCCTCTATTACTATCTTCTTCACTTTTGGCTGCCCCTCTTCGGCCAGTTCAGCAGCGAATTCGTGGTGCGCTTTCCCTCGCTGTTCTTCGGCGTGCTGACCGTGCCCTTGATGTACAGGATGGGCCAGCACCTCTTCGGCACAATGGCCGGCCTCCTGGCTGCCTTGCTGGCCGCCATCTCCCCCCTCTACCTCTGGTATTCCCAGGAAACCCGCATGTACACCATGCTGACCTTCCTGTGCCTGTTGTCGAGTTACCTGCTGCTAAAAGTGTTAGAGCGAAGAGCACCTCCGTACCTTCTTCTGTGGCTG